>NZ_JAMYSZ010000005.1:0-272216 GCF_040322215.1 Mesorhizobium sp. M0184 | reverse complement strand
CTCGAACCTTATGATTGCCTCAATCCAGGACTGATGGACTATATCGCCACCTGGACGGCCAAGAGGTCCGGCGCGTTGCCGGCCTAGTAGCCGCTCGACTATCATCGATCGAGCCGGGCGACGCCGCCCGGCTCTTTCACATTTGGAACAACGATGCCCGCACCTGCTATTCTCGTCGATGCCGACGCTTGCCCGGTGAAGGCCGAGGTCGAAAAAGTCGCCGAGCGGCACGGCATCGTCGTCACCTTCGTCTCCAATGGCGGCTTGCGTCCGTCGCGCGATCCGATGATCCGCAATGTCGTCGTCTCCAAGGGCGCCGATGCCGCCGACGACTGGATCGTCGAAAATGCCCGGTCCAACGACATTGTGGTGACCGCCGATATCCCGCTTGCCGCGCGCGCTGTAGCGCTTGGCGCCCACGTACTTGGTCCGACCGGACGCCCGTTTACGCCCGAGACGATCGGCATGGCGGTGGCAATGCGCGATCTCAAGCAGCATCTGCGCGAGACCGGCGAAAGCAAGGGCTACAATTCGAGCTTCGCGCCGCAGGATCGCTCGCGGTTCCTAGGCGAGCTTGACCGCATCCTACGGCGAGCGCTGAAATCCGCGTCAGCGGACTGAAGGCCATGGCGACCGGTACCCCGACCAAGATGCCCATGCGACGCCACACGCCGTTCGCGGTGTCGGCCTGCATCGGCGTGGCAGCCTTTGGCGCCGCGCTGATCTGGCGTGCGCCGCTTGCCTATTGGATCGGCGCCAATGTGTTCTTTGCCGCCTATCTCGTTCTTGTCATCGCCCACATGCCGCGGCTTACCGGCAGCTATCTGCGCAAGAATGCAGGCGACACGGACCTGCCGGTACTGGCCATCTTCGCGGTCACGCTGATTGTCGTCGCTATTGCCATCATTTCGTTGTTTCAATTGATCAACAGGGAGAAGAGCGCGGACACCGTCGAGCTTACGGTGGCGCTGCTGTCTATCCCGCTTGGCTGGTTGACCATCCATGCCATGGCCGCACTTCACTACGCGCATATCTACTGGTTGGATGGCGATGCGATGGATGGCGACACAAAAAAGAAAATTCCGGTCGGCGGCCTCGACTTCCCGGGCGGCAAGCGGCCGGAAGGCTCGGATTTCCTCTATTTCGCCACGGTGATCGGCATGACGGCGCAAACCGCCGACACCAACATCACGACCTCGCAAATGCGCCGTGTCGTGCTTGTGCATTCGATCCTGTCGTTCTTCTTCAACACGGTCATCGTGGCAGCCGCGGTCAACCTCGCCGTCAGCCTCGGCAGTCCGTAATAAATCCGTGATCGGGTGAAACATCGCTTAGGCTGGCGACGTATTGGGAGGAGAAGAGATCTGATAGGCCATGCGGAACCGCTTGGCAGGGAGGCACGGAAAATATGGAATCAGTTGCCAGAGGCGAAGCCAGCACCGAGGCAGATAGCGCTGCTTCGACGGATGCGACGCTGATCTATCGCCAGTCGCGCTGGACGCGGCTGACGCATTGGCTGTGGGCGATCGCGCTGTTCTTCATGCTGCTTTCCGGCCTGCAGATCTTCAACGCCCGCCCGCAGCTCTATATCGGCAAGGAGTCGGGTTTTGGCTATAACAACACCGTCTTCGCCATTGGCGCCGAGAATACGGCGACTGGCCCGCGCGGCTATACCGAAATCTTCGGCAAGCGCTTCGATACCACTGGCGTGCTCGGCTGGTCGGGTCCGGCCGGCCAGGAGACCTCCCGTGCCTTCCCGTCCTGGGCGACGATCCCTTCCTATTACGATCTCGGCACCGCGCGCGTCGTTCATTTCTTCTTTGCCTGGGTGCTGACCACCACGCTGCTGGTCTGGCTGGTCGCCAGCCTGATCAACGGCCATTTGCGCCGCGATCTTGCCCCGCGCCTCGATGATTTCAGGCGCCTGCCGCGAGACATTGTCGAGCACGCCAAGCTCAGGTTCCATCACACGCGCGACTACAACACGCTGCAGAAGATGGCCTATGGCGGCGTGCTGTTCGTGCTGCTGCCGCTGATGATCATCACCGGCCTTGCCATGTCGCCGAGCATGGATTCGGTGCTGCCGTTCCTGATTGATCTGCTCGGCGGCCGACAGACGGCGCGCACCATTCATTTCACGGTGATGCTGCTGCTCGTCGCCTTCTTCATTATCCACATCCTGATGATCCTGGCCGCCGGCCCAATCAACGAGCTGCGCTCCATCATCACCGGGTGGTACCGAACCGACCCGCCGGCGCATGGCGACAAAGCGCCAGAGAGGAGTGCCTGACATGGCGAAATTCGAGATCAGCCCCAAGCTACAGATAAGCCGAAGAAAGTTCCTGACCTCGGCCAGCCTCGGCCTTTCCGGCATCATGCTGTCGGGCTGCGACGCCTTCGACAGCCAGCTTGGCGTCGGCGACAGCCTGCGCAGCTTCCTCGAAAGCGCTAATGGCCTGACCTGGCGGGCGCAGCGACTGCTTGCCGGCGCTGATGCGCTGGCGCCGGAGTTCACCGAGGCCGACATTCGCCAGCCGCAGCGGCCGAACGGCGTCACCGCGCCCGACGACGATTTCTATAAGGGCCTGCTCGCCAGCGATTTCGCCGACTGGCGGCTCGAGGTTTCAGGCCTGGTCGAAAAGCCGCTGTCGCTGAGCCGCGAGCAGCTGATGAACATGCCGAGCCGCACCCAGATCACCCGCCACGACTGCGTCGAAGGCTGGAGCTGCATTGCCAAATGGACCGGCACGCCGCTGTCGCTGGTGCTCGACCAGGCTGTGGTCAAGCCGCAGGCGCGCTACGTCATGTTCCACTGCCTCGACACGATCGACCGCAGCCTGGCCGGCGACATCAAATATTACGGCTCGATCGACCTGGTCGATGCCCGCCATCCGCAGACGATCCTTGCCTATGGCCTCAACGGCAAGCCATTGCCGGTCGAGAACGGCGCGCCGCTGCGCGTCCGCGTCGAGCGCCAGCTCGGCTACAAGATGCCGAAATACCTCTACAAGATCGAGCTGGTCGACGGCTTCGCCAATCTCGGCGGCGGCAGAGGCGGCTATTGGGAGGACAATGGCTACGACTGGTACGGCGGCATCTGACCGAAACCTGACCCAAGCTTCATCTAACTGTCGTCGTCGCTGTCGTCGCCGTCGCTGCGCAGGGCCGGGTTCAGGTCAGGATTATCGTCAGGGGTGACAAGCTTGCCCAGCCCGTGCGGTCCCTGGTAGTTGCCGTGGGTATCGAAGTTGGGGTTGCCCTGATTGTCGAATTGCGGCGTCGGATCGATCGATTGGTCGTAACGGCGCGGGCGCGGCTTCGGATAGTAATTATCGGAATGATGGCGATGCGAATTGCCGTTGTCGAGAATGGCGCCTACCACGCCGCCGACGATAATGGCTGCGGCGACGTCGCCAGCAGAGGGATTGCGGTTGGGGCCGGCGACTGCGAATTCGGCCGAGCAACCATTGTCGACCCAGATGCCGCCGCCGTCATAGCCCCAGCTTCTACCGTATACGCAACGCGCCTTCGACAGACGGGAGGTCAACTGCACGCCGCGGCGCGTATCGACCCCGCAATAGGAATAGCGGTAGTCGGCGCTGGAGCAGACCACGCGTTTTGCCCCCGCAGCCTGCGCTGCCGCCGGCAGCAGCGAAAGCTTCGCTGGATTGCCCAGGATGCAAACCAGGAACATCATCGAACCGGTAACCGCCATCCGTGCCGACATCGCAACTCTCCATCAGGGTCCGCTATCGACAGAATGGCACCTCTGTGTAAATCTGACAACCGGACGGGCTCAGCGAGGTTATATTAATGCGCGCTAAGATGATCGCCACAACTATACTTGCCCTTTCTGCCTGGTTGGCTTTGTCGCTGCTGCCAGCCCGGGCGGACGACAGCCTCAAGCGCATCATCGACCAGAAGACACTGACGATCGGCGTGGCGCTCAACCCGCCATGGATCCTCAAGAAGGCCGACGGCAAGTTCGCCGGCTATGATGTCGACCTGACCAGTGCGCTGGCGTCTGATCTCGGCGTCGACCTGAAGCTGGTCGAGGTGCCCTGGAACGACCTCAAGACAAGACTGCTCAAGGGTGATTTCGACATGATCGCGGCGGGCTACGCCAGCACGCCGGAACGCGCACGCGAGGTGGTATTCTCCAACCAGACCGGCACCGCCGATATCCGCATGGTTGCGACGATCGCCAGCCTTGGGAAAAAGCCGGGAAAGGCAGTGGCGGCGCCGGGATACAAGATCGCCGTGCTGTCCAATTCCACCGATCAAGCCGCCGCGAAGGAAGCTTTTCCCAAGGCGACCATCCTGTCTTTCGACAATACCTCAGATGTTTTCGCCGCGATCATCGGCGGCGACGCACAGGCGATGGTCGCGACGTCGCCGACGCCGCAGATGGCCGCCAGGCTCTATGACGCGAAGTTGACGATGGTGGGCGGCCCGCTGTTGCGGACGCCGGAAGCGTTTGCGATGCGCCCGGACGATGTCCGCCTCATCCAATACGTCAACAACTGGATCGGCGCGCGCACCGCCGACGGCACCATAGGCGGCGTGCGCCGCTACTGGTTCGGCAGCTTCAAATGGATGTCGCGCTTCGAGACAGCTAAGTCCGAGCCCGCCAAGCAATAGGGTCGCGACCTGTTACGCAACCTTGTCGATCAGCGGCTTCAGCGCCGGGTGGATTTCCGGCGAGGCGTGCTTGATCAGCGTCAGCAGCGCACGCTCGTTCTCCTGCAGCGGCCGGTCGCCGATGTGTTCAGCAAGCCACTTCGCCTCGCCGGCATCGACCGTCTCGGCGCGGCGGGCCAGAGCCTCGGCTGCCTTGTTCTTGGACTCCCACTCGGCTTCGATATCGCCGGGTGAGCGATAGGCTTCCATGATGCCGGACAGGCCGCCCGATACCATGCGGCTGAAGAACCCGCCGATCTCCGGATCGGCCTGTTCGAAGAAGGAATCCCGGCGCAGCGCCACGTCGCGCACCGGCGGTTCGTAGCCGGCCGAACACATGACGAAATTGGCGATCGCCTTGACGAACAGATCGTTCCACGACGGATCGTTGTCGGCCGCCGCTGTCCGCTCGTTGATCTTGAACAGCACCTCGGCCTCGGCGCGGCTGATGGCGATGTTGCCATCGCCGCCGTAGGCGTAAAGAATGCGGCGCAACAGCTCGACCTCAGCCTTGGCAATCGACCCAGGGATAAGCCTGCCGCCGGTCATCAGCGGCCCCTTGCCGTGCACGACCGCATGAGCGACCTGCTCCAGCGCATAGCTGGAAAGCGTGCTCGGCGATGATTTGGCAACTTCCAGCACATGCACCAGCAGCTCGAGTTCGGTCTGGCTGTCGACCATGCCGTCGCGCGAAATCGTCCGGATCAGCCAGTCGGCATTGTCCTGCGAAACATAGCCCGCCGGCTTTTCCTGGTGGACGATGAAATCGGTGACGGCCTCGACGAAAAACTCAAGCCATTCTGCGCATTTGTCCCTCGCCGTTGCATCCAGCGCGAACAGCGCCTCGGCCTCGCCGCGCGTTACCACGCCGTCGCCGAACACTTCGCCGCGCAGCATGATCACGTCTTCCGCCGTGATCCGATTTTTCGAGGTCAGCCCGGCCACCGGCGCGCTCATGATCAATTCGCCCATTTTCTTCCCCGCCCGCCGCCGGTAATTGCCGGCCCTTATGCGGTATATCGGCAAGGTCTTGAGAAACCGGCAAGCGGCGTGGTTAGCGAAGGCTTGCCTGTAAAGAAGGCCCGCAGAAGACTTGGCAGTAAAAATGTCGCCGGCAGGTGACAAGGTGTCGTCCACGGGCTATGGATGACGAGTCGAGGGCTCCTGACCGAGTCCTACCTGTTTGCGGGAGAGAGCAGCGAGAGCTGCCGCCGAAGGGGAAATCGCCCGAAATCTCTCAGGCAAAAGAACCGTAGACGGGAAAGACACTCTGGAAAGTCGGGGCTGGCCCCCGCGCCGAAGGTGTAAGCGCTGCCGACAGAGTTACGGGGCGCGAGTCTCTCAGGCTTCAGACAGAGGGGCACGGACTGGTCGCCATTCGCGGCCGCTTGCGTGCGACTCTGGAGATGACATGACGGGCGACGACACCAAACACCTTCCCCTCGAAGATCTGCATATGGCAGCCGGTGCGCGCTTTGGCGCCTTCGCCGGCTGGTCGATGCCGCTGACCTATCCGGCCGGCGTGATGAAGGAGCACCTGCACAGCCGCGAGCGTGCCGGCCTGTTCGACATCTCGCACATGAAGCTGTTCGAAATCAGCGGCCTGGGGGCAGCAGCGCTTCTGAACCGCGCCTGCCCGTTCGATGCCGGCGCGCTTGAGATTTCCCAGTCCAAATACACGTTCTTCCTCAATGAGGCGGCCGGCATTCTGGACGATCTGATCGTCACCAGGCTCGGCGCCGAGCGCTTCATGATGGTCGCCAATGCCGGCAACGCCGCCGCCGACGAAAAGCATCTGCGCGCACTGGCCAAAAATTTCGATGCAGAGGGCGATTTCGATGTAAAAGTGGATGCGCTCGACCGCGTCTTCTTGGCCATACAGGGCCCCGAGGCGTGGGCTGCCCTTTCCCGCGCCGGCATCGAGACCGGTTCGCTGGTGTTCATGCACGGCATCGAACCGCGCGAGAAATGGTTCATGAGCCGGTCCGGCTATACCGGCGAAGACGGCTTCGAGATCGGCCTGCCGGAAGCGGATGCAAGAAACCTCGTCGCCAGGCTGCTCGAGGACGAGCGGGTGATGTGGGTCGGCCTTGCCGCCCGCGACAGCCTGCGGCTCGAAGCCGGACTGTGCCTGCACGGGCTGGACATCACGCCGGAGATCGATCCGGCCAGCGCCGGGCTGATGTGGGCCATCCCCAAGGAGGTTCGCGCCTCTGGCGCCTTCATCGGCGCCGATGCGCTGCGCGCCATCCTGGAGCGCGGTCCGGCGCAAAAACGCGTCGGCCTGAAGCCGGAAGGCCGCCAGCCGGTGCGCGCCGGTGCTGCCCTTTTCGATGCTGACGGCAACCCTGCCGGCCATGTCACCTCAGGCGGCTTCGGCCCCTCGGCCGGTCATCCGGTCGCCATGGGCTACGTCCAGACGCCGCTTGCCAAATCCGGCGCAAAACTGTTCGCCGATGTCCGCGGGACGAAAATCCCGGTCGACATCCACCCCTTGCCCTTCACGCCCCATCGCTACCGCAAAGGATGATTTCAATGGCAAAGACCTATTTCACCGAAGATCACGAATGGCTGCGCGTCGAGGGCGGCATCGCCACGGTCGGCATCACCGACTACGCACAGCAGCAGCTCGGCGACCTCGTCTTCGTCGAGCTGCCGGAATTGGGCAGAAAACTGGCCAAGGGCGACACCGCCGTGGTGGTCGAATCGGTCAAGGCCGCATCGGATGTCTACGCGCCGGTCGACGGCGAGATCACCGAGGCCAACACCTCGCTGTCATCGGATCCTTCACTCGTCAATTCGGCGGCAACCGGCGACGGCTGGTTGTGGAAGATGAAGCTGGCCAATGAGCGCCAACTCGACGGACTCCTCGATGAAGCCGCTTACAAAGCCCATATTGGTTGATAGCAGGACCAGGAAGATGACCGCAGCACCCTACCCCTTCTCGGCTCGCCATATTGGCCCGGGCCTCCATGACGTCAGAGCCATGCTGGCGACGATCGGCGTTCCTTCGGTCGAGACCCTGATCAGCCAGGCAGTGCCGAAGTCGATCCGGCTCGACCGGCCGCTGGCCCTGCCCGCGCCTGCAAGCGAAGCGGAAGCGCTGACCGAGCTCGCGGCGAAGATGGCAAAGAACACGGTGCTGAAGAGCTTCATCGGTGCCGGCTATCATGGCGTCCATGTGCCGCCGGTGATCCAGCGCAACCTGTTCGAGAATCCGGCCTGGTATACCGCTTACACGCCTTACCAAGCCGAGATCAGCCAGGGCCGGCTGGAAATGCTGTTCAACTTCCAGACGCTGGTGACGGAACTGACCGGCCTGCCGGTGGCATCGGCCTCGCTGCTCGACGAGGCGACGGCGGTGGCCGAAGCTGTCGGCATCGCGCTGCGCCATCATCGCGACAAGCGCACCAAGGTGGCACTGGCCGGCACGCCGCACCCGCAGACGCTGGACGTCGTGCGCACCCGTGCCGAGCCGCTCGGCATCGAGGTGGACGGCGAGGTGGTCGACGACAACACCGCCGCCCTGCTGGTCTCCTGGCCCGATACGTTCGGCGTCTACGGCGACCACAAGGCAGCGATCGACAGGGCCCGTGCTGCCGGCGCGCTGGTCGTCTTCATCGCCGACCCGCTTGGCCTGACGCTGACCGATGCGCCGGCCAAGCTTGGCGCCGACATCGCCGTCGGCCCGATGCAACGTTTTGGCGTGCCGATGGGCTTTGGCGGGCCGCACGCCGCCTATTGCGCCGTCTCCGACAGGCTGACGCGGCTGATGCCCGGCCGGCTCGTTGGCCAGTCGACGGATAGCAAGGGCCGTCCTGGTTATCGCCTCGCTTTGCAGACACGCGAACAGCATATCCGCCGCGACAAGGCGACCTCCAACATCTGCACCGCACAGGCGCTGCTCGCCAATATGGCGACGGCCTATGCGATCTGGCATGGCCCTGCCGGGCTGCAGGCGATTGCCGGCCGCATCCACACGCTGGCCAACCGCCTGGCTGCCGGCCTCAAGGCAGCGGGCGTTTCGGTGGTCGGCCACAGCCATTTCGACACGGTGACCGTGAAAGTGAAGGGCAGAGCCGGCGCGATTGCCGCCGCCGCAGAAAAGACCGGCCGGCTGCTGCGCGTCATCGACGCCGACCATGTCGCCATCAGCTTCGACGAGACCTCCACCGAAGCCGATCTGGAGGCAATCGCAGCGCTTTTCGGCGCCAAGGCCGGCGTTGCCGCCGGCAGTTCCATGCCAGGAAAAACGCGCGGCAAGGAGTTCCTGACCCAGCCCGTCTTCCGCGAAAACCACTCGGAAACCGACATGATGCGCTTCCTGCGCCGGCTGGCCGACAAGGACCTGGCGCTCGACCGCGCCATGATCCCGCTCGGCTCCTGCACCATGAAGCTCAACGCCGCCGCCGAAATGATGCCGGTGAGCTGGCCTGATGTCGCCAACCTGCATCCCTTCGCCCCGGCAAACCATTCGACAGGCTATCGCGCCATGATCGACGAGCTGGAAGGCTGGCTGGCGGAGATCACCGGCTTCGACGCGGTGACCCTGCAGCCCAATGCCGGCAGCCAGGGCGAATATGCCGGGCTGCTCGCCATTCGCGGCTATCATCTGTCGCGCGGCGAAGGCCATCGCACCGTCTGCCTGATCCCGTCCTCGGCGCATGGCACCAATCCGGCAAGCGCGGCCATGGCCGGCATGAGCGTCGTCGTCGTGCGCTGCACCGAGGACGGCAATATCGATACGGCCGACCTGCAGGCCAAGGCGGCCGAGCATGCGCACAACCTTGCGGCGCTGATGTTCACCTATCCTTCGACGCATGGCGTCTTCGAAGAAGGCGCGCGCGACCTTTGTGCCCTCGTCCACAGCCATGGCGGCCAGGTCTATTTCGACGGCGCCAACCTCAACGCGCTGGTCGGCCTCGCCCGTCCCGGCGATATCGGCGCCGATGTCTGCCACATGAACCTGCACAAGACCTTCTGCATCCCGCATGGCGGCGGCGGCCCCGGTGTCGGCCCGATCGGCGTCAAGGCGCATCTGAAGCCATATCTGCCCGGCCACGTCACCGAAGGCTCGGCCCATGCCGTGGCGGCGGCACCGTTCGGCAGTGCCTCCATCCTGCCGATCACCTGGATGTATATTCGTATGATGGGCGCTTCCGGCCTGAAGCAGGCGACCGAGACGGCGATCATCTCCGCCAACTATGTGGCGACGCGGCTCGGCGAGCATTTCCCCCTGCTTTACAAAGGGCGCAACGGACGCGTTGCGCATGAATGCATCCTCGACACCCGCGTGTTCAAGGACAGCGCCGGCATCAGCGTCGACGATATCGCCAAGCGGCTGATCGACTATGGCTTCCACGCGCCGACCATGTCGTTCCCGGTGGCCGGCACGCTGATGGTCGAGCCGACCGAGTCCGAGCCCAAGCGCGAGCTGGATCGTTTCTGCGAGGCGATGATCGCCATAGCCGGCGAGGCAGCCAAGGTGGCGAAGGGCGAATGGCCGTTAGCCGACAATCCTCTAGTCAATGCGCCGCACACCGCCGCCGAGGCGTTGGCCGGCCAGTGGACCCATCCCTATTCGCGCCTGGAGGCGGCCTATCCAGCCGGCGATGCCGACACGGCGGCAAAATACTGGCCGCCCGTGTCGCGCATCGACAATGTCGCCGGCGACCGCAACCTCGTCTGCTCGTGCCCGCCGCTGTCGGAATATCTGGGGGCGGCGGAATAGATCATGATCCCGAAAAGTGGAATCCGGTTTTCGGACAAGATCATGGTCTAACAAGAAGATAGAAACCTCAATCAGGCAGAACGCAAGGCCGGCCCGTCGGCCTTGCTCGCCCGATCCCGAAGGACGACGCGATTTCGCCCGGCGCGCTTTGCCGCATAGAGTGCTGCGTCGGCTTCGGCCACCACATCGTCGAGACCGGTGCCGTTTGTTCCACCAAAGCCGATGCCGCCGCTGACTGTGCTTCGCAACGGACCGAGTTGGGTGGCCACGACTTCCGTGCCGAAGGCAACGCTGATCTTGCTCGCAATGTCATAGGCCTTCTCTTCCGTCATCCGCGACATGACGAGCACGAATTCCTCGCCGCCCAACCGGAAGGCGTCGACGCCGGTCCGGGCGTATTTCCTGATGACGGCGGCAAAGCGGCGCAGGACCTGGTCGCCGACCGGGTGACCAAATACGTCGTTCGTCCTCTTGAAATGGTCAAGGTCGAACATGGCGACGGACATGAACGGACCGAAGACCCGCTCGCCGTAGAGTGCCGTCAACGCCCGCCGATTCATCAGCCCGGTCAATGGATCGGTCATCGTCTCGGCCTTCAATTCGATCTGCGCCTGCAAATGGTGCAGGGAGAGCGTCAATGCGCCGAGCCCGGTCATGCAGGCGACGGCCACGACGGAATTCACCCGCTCGGCCCAATTGTCGGGCGCAACACCCAGCACCCATTGGCCCTTGACCAGCAGGACCGCGCCGCAAAGTCCGAACGACAGGGCACAGACGCCGCTCAGGAACGAGACGACCAGCAATATCCGGCGATCGTGACCACCCTCAATCCAGAACATCGCTCCGATGAGCGAGAGCAGCGCCGTTACCGTTGCGTAGGTGACAATAAAGCCGACACCATCAAATCCGAGATACGTCGCGCCTGTGCAAACAGCCATCGCAACCAAGGTCGGCAAGATGGCGCGCCTGTAGTCGCCTATGCCGAGATATTGCATGGCCGACAGGCAGATAATCAGGAAACCGAGGCTGAGAAGCGCAAGCACGATCTGGCAAAGCCAGGCGCTTGGATCCCTGGTGTAATGCCAGAACAACACGACATGTGCGACCAGCACGAGAATGCCGCAGGCCACCGTCAGCACAAAGCGTGCCTGTGGCGCGGTGAACCAGATCGCAAACATGGTGATGCTAAGGCACGTGCCCGACAGCGCCGCCGCGAGCAGGAGCGAACTGTAATCCAACATGCTTAAGCGACAGCCTCTTGAGGGTTCCGCTGCATTCTAGGTCAGCGACAGTCCGCAAATACCGTTTTTTCAGCCAATCTTGCGGCGTAACCTTCGGACAGGGTTTACAAAGCGTCGATGCTCCAGGCTTCGACCCCATTTCCGCCGCTTGGTTGTCGAATGGTTTTGCAGTAAGAGGCCCTATCCTCGAACGTAACAGGAACCTCCGTCGCCTGCCCGCAAAAAGCGTGGCAGTATCGGGTGGTGATTCGCAGCATCGGAATCCAGGACCGGCATGGACGACAATAACGATCTTTTCGCCAAATTGGACAAGCAGCCGCAACCGGCTCGCGCCGCCGCGCGCCCGGCCGACCCGCTGGTGCAGGCGGCGAAGCGGCCGGCGCCCCGCGACGCCAGCGAGAGCTACAGTGCCGCCGATATCGAAGTGCTGGAGGGGCTGGAGCCGGTGCGCCGCCGCCCGGGCATGTACATTGGCGGCACCGACGACAAGGCGATGCACCATCTGTTCGCCGAGGTCATCGACAATTCGATGGACGAGGCGGTCGCCGGCCATGCGACCTTCATCGATGTCGAGCTTTCCGCCGACGGATACCTGTCCGTAACCGACAACGGCCGCGGCATTCCGGTCGATCCGCACCCGAAATTCAAGAAGCCGGCGCTCGAACTCATCATGACGACGCTGCATTCAGGCGGCAAGTTCGACAGCAAGGTTTACGAGACGTCCGGCGGCCTGCACGGTGTGGGCGTTTCCGTGGTCAACGCGCTGTCCGACCATCTCGAGGTCGAGGTCGCGATTGGGCGCAAGCTCTATCGCCAGCGCTTCTCGCGAGGCGTTCCGGTGACCGGCCTGGAGCAGCTCGGCGAGGTGCACAACCGCCGCGGCACGAAGATCCGCTTCCATCCAGACGAGCAGATTTTCGGCAAGGGTGCTGCTTTCGAGCCGGCGCGGCTCTACCGCATGGCGCGGTCAAAGGCCTATCTGTTCGGCGGTGTCGAAATCCGCTGGACCTGCGATCCGTCGCTGATCAAGGAAAAGGACACGACGCCGGCCAAGGCAGAATTCCATTTTCCGGGCGGCCTCAAGGACTATCTGAAAGCCTCGCTCGGCGACGAATTCCAGGTGACCCGTGAAATGTTTGCCGGCAAGAGCGAGAAGCAGGGCGGCCACGGTTCGCTCGAATGGGCGGTGACCTGGTTCGGCGGCGACGGTTTTATCAATTCCTATTGCAACACCATTCCGACCGCCGAAGGCGGCACGCATGAGGCAGGCTTCCGCAACGTCCTGACGCGCGGCTTGCGCGCTTATGCCGACCTGGTCGGCAACAAGCGCGCTTCGATCGTCACTTCCGAGGATGTGATGATCTCGGCGGCGGGCATGCTGTCGGTGTTCATCCGCGAACCGGAATTCGTCGGCCAGACCAAGGACAGGCTGGCGACGATCGAGGCGATCCGCATCGTCGAAAGCGCTATCCGCGACCCGTTCGACCACTGGCTGGCCGACAATCCGCAGGAAGCTTCGAAACTGCTCGAATGGGTGATCGCGCGCGCCGACGAGCGGGTGCGCCGCCGCCAGGAAAAGGAAGTGTCGCGCAAGAGTGCGGTGCGCAAGCTGCGCCTGCCCGGCAAGCTCGCCGACTGCACGCAGAATGCCGCCGCCGGTGCCGAGCTGTTCATCGTCGAGGGCGATTCGGCCGGCGGTTCGGCAAAGCAGGCGCGCGACCGCGCCAGCCAGGCGGTGCTGCCCCTGCGCGGCAAGATCCTCAACGTCGCCAGCGCCGGCAACGACAAGCTTGCCGCCAACCAGCAGATATCCGACCTCATCCAGGCGCTTGGCTGCGGCACGCGCTCGAGATATCGCGACGAGGACCTGCGTTACGACCGGGTCATCATCATGACCGATGCCGACGTCGACGGTGCCCATATCGCCTCGCTGCTGATCACCTTTTTCTACCAGGAGATGCCGAGCCTGGTCCGCGGCGGCCATCTCTATCTGGCGGTGCCGCCGCTTTATTCGATCCGGCAAGGCGGCAAGGTCGCCTATGCCCGCAACGATGCGCACAAGGACGAACTCCTGCGCACCGAATTCACCGGGCGCGGCAAGGTCGAAATCGGCCGCTTCAAGGGGCTGGGCGAAATGATGGCCGCCCAGCTCAAGGAAACCACCATGGACCCGAAAAAGCGCACGCTGCTGCGGGTCGACGTTATCGATGCCGAGGCGGCGACCAAGGATGCGGTCGACGCATTGATGGGGACCAAGCCCGAGGCCCGTTTCCGGTTCATCCAGGAACGCGCGGAATTCGCCGAGACGGAAGTGCTGGATATCTGAGCTCCCGCCGCTAGCTTGGCCTTCTGAGCTGGAGACGCGCACTTGACCTGGGCGCGGCTGAAGGACGATATCGGCACGCGGATCGCTGGCCTGACGCGGCCGACGCGCTCGGACTGGATCTTTGCCCTGCGCACCGTTTCGGCCGGCCTCATCGCGATTTTGGCCGCCTATGCGCTGAAGCTCGACCACCCGCAATGGGCGATGATGACGGTGTTCATCGTCGCACAGCCGGTCGCCGGCATGGTGCTGGCGAAGGGGTTTTATCGTCTCCTCGGCACGCTTGCCGGCGCGCTGGCGGCGATCGGCATTACCACTGTTTTCGATGCCAACCCGTGGTTGCTGGTTGCAGTTCTTGCCGTCTGGATCGGCATCTGCTCGCTGGTCTCGTCGCTGCTACGCAATCCGGAAGCCTATGGCGCGGCGCTTGCCGGCTACACCGCGATGATCATCGGCCTGCCGGCTTTCGGCCAGCCGCACCTCGTCATCGATCTCGCCGTGGCGCGCTGCGCGGAAATCGTGCTTGGTATCGTCTGCGCTGCGCTGACCAGCCGGCTGATCCTGCCGAAACTGGCCGCCGACGCCATCATCTCAAGACTGAAACGCAGCATTCTCGACCTGGCGGCCTATGCGGACGGCGCTTTTTCCGGCGGCGATGCGGAAAGGCTTGCCGGGCTGCACCGCAAGCTGATCGGCGATGTCCAGACGCTCGGCGAGATGCGCACCTACGCAAGGCTGGAGGGGCCGAGCCTCGCCACCCGCGCCTATCCGGTCCGGCGTACCATCGGTCAGCTTCTGTCGGCCCTGTCAGCGGCGCGTGCGCTGCATGCCCATGCCGCGCCGAAGAATGCAGCCCTCATCCCCGTTCGCGCCGAGTTGCAGGCCGTTGTCGGCGAACTGGTAGCCAAGCCGGGCGCGCTGGACGATACGGCGCCCTGGGTGGCGCGGCTCGACGCAATCGCCGGCAAGGCGCGACAGATGCCTGACATCGCGGCCGGGCAAGACATTGACTGGGCTGGCACTGTCACCCGCCTAACCATTGCCGCCGACTTCGCCGAGGCAATGCAGCAAGTGCTGCGCGGCCTGGATGCACTCCGCTCTCCCCCGTCTCGTGCCAGTCGCGAACGGCGGCAGCCAGCGCTGGTGGTGCACCGCGATTACCGTGCGGCATCGCGCAATGCCGTGCGCGCAGCAATCGCCACGCTCCTGGTCGCCGGCTTCTGGCTGGCGACGAAATGGTCGGACGCGACCGGCACGGTCATTCTGGTCGCCGTTGTCTCCAGCTTGTTCGCCGCGCGCGCCGATCCGATCCGGTCGGCATGGAACTTCTTCGAGGGCACGTTGCTCGCCCTGCCGTTCGCGTTTGTGGTCGGGCAGATAGCACTTCCAGCGCTGCCGGGCTTTGGCTGGTTCGCGGTTTTCGTCGTCCCGATCCTGGTGCCAGCGGCACTGGGCATGGCCAATCCGCGCTACGTCGGCGTGGCAACGGCCTTTGCCATCAATTTCCTCGCCTTCCTCAGCCCACATCAGGTCATGACCTACGATCCGGAGCCGTTCCTCGCCAATTCGGCAGCGGTCCTTGTCGGCATTCTTCTGGCGATCGGCGTCTTCGCCGTCGTGCTGCCCGCCGACCCCTGGGTTACAGTCAACCGCATCCTGCAAACCATGCGCGAAGATCTTGCACGCCTTTGCCTGCACGACCGCCTGCCGCGGCGATCGGCCTTCGAAAGCCTTGCCTACGACCGGATCAACCAGTTGATGCCACTGCTGCAGAACGCCGGCAAGAAAGGCGACGCGGTTCTCGGCGGCGGCATAGCTGCGGTTACCGTCGGCCTCGAAATCCTACGGCTGCGCAACGCGCAGCAAAGTTCCACGATGCCATCCGAAACGGCACTTTCCATCACCAATTTCCTGCGCGGGCTGGCACGCGAACTGCTGTTCAGGCGCGTCGGCGAGCCGCAGACGGCGACCGTCGCAGTCGCCAGGCAGTATGCAGCAGGCATCGCGGAGCGCAGCGAAGCAGCCGAAATGCTGCAGATCGCCGCCTCGCTGCGCATCATCGCCGCCGCGATCGAGGATTTTCCGGATTTTTTCGCGAAAGACCGGGTTTAAGCAGCGGCGATCGCCAGCGCGTGCCCGCGTGCGTTCTCGCGCAGCGCGTCGAGATGGATCGATTTGACCAGCCCGGCGAGATCGCCTTCGGCGGACTGTCCGCCCAATTCCTTCAGCATCAGCCAGCTGACTTCCTGGACGCCGGCGAGGCGTTTGCCATTGGCGACCTCGCGCCAGACCTTCAGCGCGCGCAGAATGATGGCGTGGGTGGCGGCGGCAAGCCCGGCGCTGCGGAACAGTGCCTGTAACGCTATGTCATGCCCGCCGGCCAGCAGTGCTCTCACCCGTTGTTCGGACTGTTGGCTGAGCGCGACCAGCGCCGAACCAAAGAAGTCGACCTTGCCGTGCGCAATGGTGCGGACGACGAAGCTTGCGGTCAGGTCGCCGCGCAGGCGCAGATGTTCGACAAGTGCGGTATGTTCCTCTGTCCGGGTGCCTTCGATCAGCGTCACCGAAGCCTTGACGCAAGCATCGCGCGTAACGCGCTCGGCCCTGGCGGCGCCCATCAGCGCCAGCACCAGCGGCGAGCCCTTGAGCGTCTCGCCCACTTTTACCAGCAGCAAATGCCGGCAGTCGGCGGGCAGGCGCGCGTCGGCAATCAGCGCCTCGCGCACTAGAGGCAGATGGCCGTGCCGCTCGGCCATGCGGCGAAAGCTGACGGATGCGATGTCGGCGCCGCTGTTGGCGAGCAGCGTGGTGCAAGCCTCCGGCTCACCGATCTCGGCGATCGCCGCCGCAACCGACATCGAGACACGCGGCCGGTCGGCGATCACCCTCTGCGTCGCTTTCTGGCCGCCGGCAACCCGATCGATCAGGTCGGCATCGGTGAGCAGCGGCGAGCGCGCCAGCACCAAGGCTGCGACTTCCGGCTGGTCCGACGCCAGCGCGCTGACGATCTGCGGCGGCGCGTGATGGCTCATGGAAAGCGCGTCGGCGATCGCCAGCCGCACCTTCGACGATACGTCATCGAGCAGCAACGTCAACGCCGCCTCGGCAGCGCAGCGGTCCTCGAAAGGCAGCTCCGAGTCGACATAGGCGCGAGCCAGCGCGCTTGCCGCCGCAGCACGCTCCGACACCTTCGCCGTATGGATCCATTTCAGGAAATGCGAAACGACCATGTCGCCTGCTTACGCCCCTTGCCAGAACGCTTCTGACCCTGGTGGAGACCGTAGGCACAAATGGTTTACGAACGGTTCACCATGTTCGTTAACTGGCTTGCGAGCGCGATATGCAACGCCTATCAACCCTGAAGCAGCGGAGGAGATCGACCATGGCCGGGCTTTATCTTGAGGAGTTCGCTGCCGGCCAAGTGTTCACGCACACGCTGCGCAAAACCGTGACCGAAAGCGACAACATGTTGTTTTCGGTGATGACGTTGAACCCGCAGCCGCTGCACATCGACTTCGACTTCGCGGCGAAGAGCGAATGGGGCAAGCCGCTGGTCAATTCGCTGTTCACGCTTGGCCTGATGATCGGCATTTCAGTCAACGACATCACCGTCGGCACCACCATCGCCAATCTCGGCATGAAGGAGACAGTGTTTCCGCACCCCGTCTTCCATGGCGACACCATTCGCGTCGAGACCACGGTGGTTTCGGTGCGCGATTCCAGGTCGAAACCGGACCGCGGTATCGTCGAGTTCGAGCACCGCGCCTATAACCAGAACGACGTGCTGGTTGCCAAATGCACGAGGCAAGCCATGATGATGAAAAAGGCATAGCCGATGCGTTCTCTGCTCTTCGTTCCCGGCGATTCGGAAAAGAAGCTGGAGAAGGGCTTTGGCGTAGGCGCCGACGTGGTCATCGTCGACCTCGAGGATTCGATTGCCGCGCAGAACAAAGGTCTGGCGCGCGACACAGCGGCGCGTTTCATCGCCGCGCACAGGCACCGGACCAGCTCCGCGATCTATGTCCGCGTCAATGACCTTTCGACCGGACTGACCGACGACGATCTGGCGGCGCTCGTGCCAGCAAAACCAGACGGCATCATGCTGCCTAAGTCGAACAGCGGACTGGATGTCCAGCATCTCTCGGCCAAGCTCAGGGTGCACGAAGCCGAAAGCGGCCTGCCGGATGGAGCGATAAGGATCCTGCCGATCATCACAGAAACGGCCGCAGGCGTCTTGGCCGCAGCGACCTACGCCCGTGCAAGCGCGCGGCTTGTCGGCGTCACCTGGGGGGCGGAAGATCTGTCGGCGGCGATTGGCGCGCGCGCGACGCGCGACGCGAATGGCCGCTACACGGATGTGTTCCGCCTCGCCCGCACCATGACCATGCTTGCCGCAAGTGCCGCGGAAGTCGCGGCAATCGACACCGTCTTTCCGGATTTTCGCGACATGGCCGGCTTCGAGGCCGAATGCGCCGAGGCCGAGCGCGACGGTTTCACCGGCAAGATGGCGATCCATCCGGCGCAGGTGCCGGTCATCAACGCCGCCTTCACGCCTTCGGCGCAAGCGGTGAAAAGCGCCCTGGCGATCGTCGAGGCGTTCGAGGCGGCAGGAAATCCCGGCGTCGTCGGCATCGACGGCAAGATGTACGACCGGCCGCATCTCAAGCTCGCCGAACGGCTCCTGGCGCGAGCCAAGGCATCGGAGCTTGATCCTTAGGGGTCTGTTCCGCGCCGAAATTATCCCGCCCACGGCCCCGAATAGTCGGCATAGAGTTTTGCCGGATCGGGCCGCGGTCGTTCCGGCGCTGGCCCCTGGTAGGAGCCGATATGGAGGAAGCCGACGACCCGCTCATGCGGCGCCAGGCCGAGGATCGCCCTGCCCTCGGGCACGTCGGAATACCAGTTGCTGATCATGTTGGTGCCGTAGCCCAGCGCATTGGCGGCAAGCATCAGGTTCATCGCCGCCATGCCGCCGGACAGGAACATCTCCCATTGCGGGATCTTTGGGTTTTCCCTGGGGATAGAAATCACGCCGATGACCAGCGGCGCGCGCGAAAAGCGCGCCAGTTCCTGGTTGCGGCGGCCTTCCGGCAGCGGCCCTTCGCGCTGATCGGCAAGTTCTGCCAGCTTCTTGCCGATCTCGATGCGAGCCTCGCCGCGATAAAGGATGAAACGCCAAGGCTCCAGCCGGCCATGGTCCGGCACCCGCGAGGCGGCGGCGATCATCGTCGCGATCTCCGCATCGCCCGGTGCCGGTTCTTTCAAATCCGCGATCGGCGCGGAATTTCGGGTCAGCAGAAGATCGATGATCGGCGACGCCATGGGCGCAAGTCTCCTGGAATTTGAGCTAAAGCGCACCATCGGGACATCGGGCGGCTTGGGCATTGGCGCGGCGCGCCGGACAAAGAGCCCTGTAGCAGAAGCCGACCGGACTCTTAAGCCTTGAAATTGCCACCGCCTTGGGCTTCAACGCAAGGCATGTTTGAGGGGACATTGCGTCTTTTCCTGATATGGCTCGCTGCCGCACTGTTGATGGTGCCGGCTTCGCTTGCCGTCGCCCAGGATGTGGACGGCCTCGGCGAGCTGAAGCTTCCCGGAATTTCGGGCTATGCGCCTCCGAAAAGCGAGACGTCGCTGGCATTGGGCAGCAGCGGGGCGATCACGCTGTCGGCGCAATTGACCGACAAGGGCGCCGACATCACGCGCGGCATAGTCTGGCGCGTCTTCAAACCCGAATCGGCCAGCGACGGCAAGCTGCCGATGGTCGCCTCCGCTCATGGCGGCACCGCCATATTCCAGCTCGAGCCGGGTTCGTATCTGGTCCACGCCTCCTACGGGCGGGCCGGCGCCACCAAGCGCATCACCGTCGGCAAGGAAGCCAAGCGCGAGAGCCTCGTGCTCGATGCCGGTGGCCTCAAGCTCGATGCCGTGCTGTCCGGCGGGGTACGCATACCGCCGAAGAAGCTGCGCTTCTCGATCTATGAGAGCCACGCCGCGGCCGATGGCGATCGCGCCCTGATCATACCCGATGTCGAGCCGAACAGCGTCGTGCGGCTCAATGCCGGCACCTACCACGTCGTGTCGACCTATGGCGCGGTGAACGCGGTCATCCGCTCCGACATCCGCGTCGAGGCCGGCAAGCTGACCGAAGCGACCGTCGAGCACCGTGCCGCCGAGATGACCATGAAGCTGGTGCGCGAACCAGGCGGCGAGGCGATCGCCGACACCTCCTGGTCCCTGCTCAACGAATCCGGCGATCCGATCAAGGAAACCGTCGGCGCCTTTGCCTCGATGGTGCTGGCCGAGGGCGACTACACCATCATCGCCAAGAACCGCGACCGCATCTACCAGAAGGATTTTACGGTGGTGGCTGGGCACAACCAGGACATCGAGGTTCTGGCCACCGAGGCTTCGGCCATCGATTCCGAGGAAGGCGCCGACTGAGGCGCGCCCCTCTAAGCTGCCTTGCGCATGCGTCGCGCCAGCGCGTCGCCGACGCGCACGTCGATCGATTTGCCAGATAGGCGCGCGGCGTGAAAGGCATATAAAATATAAAAAATGGCGGTGGATCGCTCCACCGCCATTCGTTGCTGGTCGACTGGTTCAGGCCGCGCGGCGCTTGCGGTCGGGTGTCACCGCCTCGTCGGCAAGCAGCTTCACGGCGGCTGCGCGGCCGAGTGATTCCTGGTCGCGCGACCCGAGACGACGGATATTGACCGTTTCTTCCTCGGCCTCGCGCTTGCCGCAGACGAGGATGACCGGGACCTTGGCCAGCGAATGCTCGCGGACCTTGTAGTTGATCTTCTCGTTGCGCAGATCGGCTTCGGCGATCAGCCCCGCCGCCTTCAGCTGCGCAACGACCTTTTGGGCGTAATCGTCGGCATCGGAAGTGATCGTCGCCACCACCACCTGCAGCGGCGCGAACCAGAGCGGGAAATGGCCGGAATAATTCTCGATCAGGATGCCGAGAAAACGCTCCATCGAGCCGCAGATGGCGCGATGCACCATCACCGGCTGCTTCTTTTCCGAATCCGAGCCGATGTAGAAGGCGCCGAACCGTTCCGGCAGGTTGAAATCAACCTGCGTGGTGCCGCATTGCCAGTCGCGGCCGATGGCGTCCTTCAGCACATATTCGAACTTCGGCCCGTAGAACGTGCCCTCACCCGGATTGACGCCCGTCTTGATCCGGTTGCCCGACCGCGCCGCGATCTTGTCGAGCACGTCCTGCAGCACGCCCTCAGCATGATCCCACATCGCGTCGGTGCCGACCCGTTTTTCGGGGCGGGTCGCCAGCTTGACGGTGATTTCGTCGAAGCCGAAATCGGCATAGGTCGAGAGGATCAGATCGTTGATCTTGATGCACTCGTCGGCGAGCTGTTCCTCGGTGCAGAAGATGTGCGCATCGTCCTGGGTAAAGCCGCGCACGCGCATCAGCCCGTGCAGCGCGCCGGACGGCTCATAGCGATGCACATTGCCGAATTCCGCAAGTTTTACCGGCAGATCGCGGTAGGATTTCAGCCCGTGCTTGAAGATTTGGACGTGACCGGGGCAGTTCATCGGCTTCAGCGCAAACACCCGGTCGTCGTCGGTGTCGTCGCCAGCAACCGTCACCTTGAACATGTTGTCCCGGTACCAGCCCCAGTGGCCTGACGTCTCCCACAGGCTCTTGTCGAGCACCTGCGGCGCGTTTACCTCCTGATAGCCCTGCTCGTCGAGGCGGCGACGCATGTAATTGACCAGGTTCTGGAACATCCTCCAGCCCTTGGCGTGCCAGAACACGACCCCGGGGCCCTCCTCCTGGAAGTGGAACAGGTCCATCTCACGGCCGAGCTTCCTGTGGTCGCGCTTCTCGGCTTCCTCCAGCATCGTTTGATAGGCTTCGAGCTGCGCCTGGTCGGCCCAGGCCGTGCCGTAGATGCGGGTCAGCATCGGGTTGTTGCTGTCGCCGCGCCAATAGGCGCCGGCCACCTTCATCAGCTTGAAGGCATTGCCGATCTGTCCGGTCGAGGCCATGTGCGGGCCACGGCAGAGATCGAACCAATCGCCCTGCGCATAGATCTTGAGCTCCTGATCGTCGGGGATGGCGTCGATCAGCTCCAGCTTGTAGCGCTCGCCCTTGTCGGCGAAGACCTTTTTCGCTCTGTCGCGCGACCAGACTTGCTTGGTGAACGGCTTGTTGCGCGCAATGATCTCGCGCATCTTCTTCTCGATCACCGGGAAATCGTCGGGCGTGAACGGCTCGTTGCGGGCAAAATCGTAGTAGAATCCGTTTTCGATCACCGGCCCGATGGTCACCTGCGTTCCCGGCCAAAGTTCCTGCACGGCTTCGGCCAGCACATGGGCTGCATCGTGTCGGATGAGTTCCAGCGCACGCGGGTCCTCGCGGGTGATGATCTCGACTTTGCCCGATCTGCCGATCGGGTCGGAAAGATCGCGCACTGTGCCGTCGATCGAATAGGCAACGGCCTTCTTGGCCAGCGACTTCGAGATCGATTCCGCCAGGCCGGCGCCGGTCATCACCGCGTCGTAATCGCGAACGGAACCATCGGGAAATGTCAGGGAAACGGAATTCAGCATAAGATTCTCCTATCCAGTCCCGCAAACGAGCGCGGGTGGTGAAATGCATGTCGCCCAAGACTGCTTAGCGGTTTTGGGGCTACGACATGCATCAGTAAGAGCCGGATGCGTCCGGCGGCGAGCGGTCTTTTATGGGCAGTTTTCGGCGCCGTAAAGCCGGATGTAGGTCACCTGAGGAGATTCGGCAGATCTTTCAGGAACATCGCCCGCGTCTTGAGCCCCTTTGGCGTGTCGGAACGTTTCGTATCGACTACCAGGCGGGCAAAGACGATCTTGCGAGCATCGGTCTGCGCCCAGCCGACAAACCAGCCAAGCGAGCGCTTGTCGGCGCTGTCGCCGAGCCTGGTCGTTCCAGTCTTGCCCTGCACCGTCCAGCCGCCTGCCCGGAAGGTCGGGACAATCGCGCTGGTCATCGCATGGGCCTTGTCCGAGACCGGCAGTTTCCGCGCCAGCAGCTTGCGCAGGAAATCGACCTGCTCGACCGGAGATATCTTGAGCGAAGAATTCACCCAGGAATGGGTGAGGCCGTCATTCTTGCCGGCAGTGCCGGAGACTTCGGTGTTACCATAGTCCAATCTGGACACATAGCCGGCAAACTGTTTGCTGCCGAGCCGGCGCGTAATCTCGCGTGAGAACCAAAGGACCGAATCCCTTTCCCAGATGGTCGGGTCGACGGTCTTGCGGTCCCGTTTCGGGGCATTGAACTCTGCCTTGTACTCCCAGCTTGGCGTATGCTCGTCGCTCAGGATTCCAGCATCATAGCCGATCAGCGCCAGCGGAACCTTGAATGTCGAGGCGGGGCTGAAGCGTTGATCGCAGGTCCCTTGGCGATACAGCGTCTCGCCGCTTGCGGCGTCGACGATCAGCGTGCATTCGACGTCCCCGAGCGGCGCCGATTGCGCACGGATCGGAAAACCCATCAGCCACGCCAGGACATAGAGAACCACGGCGAAAACGAAGGGAAGACGATCTATCCGGCGCATTTGGTAATCTCTCCTGAAGGGTGTCAGGAGCGGCTTAGCGAGGTGTCTTGTCTCGATTTTGTCTCAAATGCGCTATGTCAGCGCAAGCTGCGGTTAACCCTACCAGATCGTAAAAAGCGATCCCTTTGTGCACCGCACAGCTGCGGTCAACTGTCCAGGTCGCCGCGTTTTTTCCCGATCCGCCAGTACCGCCATGGCATGAACCAGAGGTAGCGATCAGCCAGTGCCTCAGGCACCCGGTCGATGCCGTGCGTGCCGAACGGTCCGCAGCGCAGCACCCGGAAAAACCCCATCCAGCCGCCGGCCCACAGCCCGTGGCGGGCGATCGCTTCGTGCGCGTATTCGGAACAGGTCGGCAGATGCCGGCAGGAATTGCCGACGAAGCCGGACAGCGTCAGCTGGTAGAGTCGGACAAGCGACGTGCCGAAGACGCGGCCCGGCGTCTTGCGCCACGGGCCGGGCCAATTGCGTCCTTGTCGAATCGGTCTGGCGCCGTGCGCTTGCCGATGTTGGCCGACCACCGCAGTCTCCACATCGCGTTTCCCTACGCGATAGATGTGCGCATCGGGCCAGGAACGCAATGCCGTTCCGGCAATCCCGTCATGGCCTGGTACGGCGAACCGGGTAGCGGTCGGGCGTCGGCCTTCGACATACGGCGACGCTGAAGTTTCGAGGGCATCGACAGGCTGCTTTCGGAATTGACGGCGGCCCCGACGCAGTCCGTGGTACGTGTCAGCGTCGAGCCATCGCTTGCATCCGTATGGCTGGTGCCGCGGCTCAACCGGTTTCGCGAGTTGCGACCCGACATCGACGTTTCCCTTGAGGTCGACCCGAGGTTGATAGAGTTTCGCAGCGATCAGCCCGAACTTGCCCTACGTTTCAGTGCGCACGCCACCTCATGGCCACGCAGCGAAGCCGAACAGCTTGCCGCGGTCGTCGATTCCCCAGTTCTGTCGCCGGCACTTCTTGCATCCGGCCCAGCTCTGGAAAAGCCGATCGACCTTGGTCGCGATACATTGCTGCACGAAGAAAACCGTCAGGCTTGGGCGCGCTGGTTCGAAGCGGCGGGCGTGACGGCTGATGCCGTGCCTGCGCGCGGCCCGATGCTGGCCGATGCTTCGCTTTCGAAGCAGGCAGCCTTGCTTGGACATGGTGTCGCGCTGGGCGATCTTTTGCAGATCGGCGAAGAACTTGCGTCCGGCGCGCTGATCAAGCCTTTCGACATCGACGTCGCGTCGGGCGCCTATTGGCTAGTGGCCAGAAGGCTGAATGACCTTTCCGAGCCGGCCAGGGCTTTTGCCGACTGGGTCCGGGCGGAATTCGCCGAAAGCCGGCGTTTTCTCGCCAAGGTTTAAGCCGCCTCTTCCGCCCGCTTCTTTTCGATCTGGCCGATCGCGTCGACCACTGCGTCGAAGGTCAGCATGGTCGAGGCGTGGCGCGCCTTATAGTCGCGCACCGGCTCCAGGTATTTCAGGTCGGCGAAGCGGCCTTCGGGCGGCGGGCCATTTTCCTTCAGCATCTTCAGCATCGTCTCGCGCACGCTGCGCAATTCTTCTGCACTGGCGCCGACGACGTGCTGCGCCATGATCGAAGACGACGCCTGGCCAAGCGCACAGGCTTTCACGTCATGCGCGAAATCGCTGACGACGCCGTCATCCATCTTCAGATCGACGGTCACCGTCGAGCCACACAGTTTGGAATGTGCTCGTGCGGTTGCGTCGGGCCGGTCGAGCCGGCCGATCCGTGCGATATTTCCGGCAAAACCCAGAATTTTCGCATTGTAGACATCGTCGATCATATTTTTCCAATCCGTCGCCGCCCAGCGAACAGCGATTGCCGCTCTGGCGTCTTCCTTTCGCTCGGCACGAACATATATAATGGCGGTAGTCGGGTATCGACAAGGCGACCACAAACCTCGTCATGCCCAAATCTGTTCACGCCACTTACGGGCTGGAAACCGGGCGAGTTTCTAACACCCGAAAGGTCGTGGTCCGTTCAACTCGTTCCTCCTAAGAGAGGAACTACGGGAGACGCCTTTATGGACGCCGTTATCAAGAAACTCATGCCGCAGTCGGCCTATATGGAAAAGCCGGTCACCGACCGGCCAAGCGAGGCCGAAGTCGAAGCCGCGGTGCGCACCTTGCTGCGCTGGACCGGCGACAACCCTGACCGCGAGGGTCTGATCGACACGCCGAAGCGCGTCACTAAGGCGTTCCGCGAAATGTTCAACGGCTACGACATGTGTCCGGCCGAGGAACTCGGCCGCACCTTCGAGGAAGTCGCCGGCTACGATGACCTCGTGATCGTCAAGGACATCACGTTCCACTCGCATTGCGAGCACCACATGGTGCCGATCATCGGCAAGGCGCATGTCGGCTATCTGCCGGACGGCAAGGTCGTCGGCCTGTCCAAGATCGCCCGCGTCGTCGACATCTTCGCCCATCGTCTGCAGACCCAGGAAGCGATGACGGCGCAGATTGCCGGGGTCATCCAGGACGTGCTCAATCCGCGTGGCGTCGCCGTCATGCTCGAGGCCGAGCATATGTGCATGGCCATGCGCGGTATCCGCAAACAGGGCTCCACCACGCTGACCTCGACCTTCACCGGCGTCTTCAAGGATACACCCGAAGAGCAGGTCCGCTTCGTCACCATGGTGCGCGGCGGCGGAACTGATCAGACCCGCCCCACCTTAGTTAAATAAGGACCGGCGAATGTCGGCATTGGAGTTCCCGAAAGCTCCCTCAGACAAGAAGGCGCTTGAGGAAGGCACGGTCCTTTCGCCGCGCTTCGATGCCGGCGGCCTCGTCACCGCCGTCGTCACCGATGCCGAAGACGGCATGCTGCTGATGGTCGCGCACATGAATGCCGAGGCACTGGCGCTGACGCTCGAGACCGGCATCGCGCACTACTGGTCGCGTTCGCGCAACGCGCTGTGGAAGAAGGGCGAAACCTCGGGCAATGTCCAGGAGGTTGTCGAGATGCTCACGGATTGTGACCAGGACGCGATATGGTTGCGCGTCAAAGTGCTGGGTCACCAAGCAACTTGTCACACCGGCCGACGTTCATGCTTTTATCGGACGGTGGGGCTGAGCGATGGCAAAGGGACACTTGCCAGCGACGGCAGCAAGCCGCTGTTCGATGCGGAAAAAACGTATCGAAAGCGCAATACACCATCAATATGAACCATTCGCAGCACTTCAGCCACGTATATTCATGATTTCGATACGGCCCGCCTATAGGATGGCCGTGGGACAAGGGAGATTGTGATGCTCGACTGGGCGTCATTGCGCAACAGACCTGACGTTCGGGAGGCCAATGGCCTCTCCTCGGCCGCGGGCGCAGCCGAAACCAAATCTCCGGGCAAAACAGGGATTTCGCTGGCATTGGGCGGCGGCTGTGCGCGCGGCTGGGCGCATATCGGCGTGCTGCGCGCGCTTGACGAAGCCGGCATCGAAGTGTCGATGATCGCCGGCACCTCGATCGGCGCGCTGGTCGGCGGCTGCTATGTTGCCGGCAAGCTTGACGAGCTGGAAGAATTCGCGCGCAGCCTGACCAGGCGGCGCATTTTTGGCCTTCTCGACCTCAATCTACGCGGCAGCGGACTGTTCGGTGGCATGAAGCTCGACGCACGGCTGCGCGAGCACATAGCCGGCATCCGCTTCGAGGACCTGCCAAAACCGTTCGTCTGCGTCGCTTCCGAAATCCGTACCGGCCATGAAATCTGGCTGTCGAGCGGCTCGTTGAGTACCGCCATGCGCGCCTCCTACGCGCTGCCCGGCGTGTTCGAGCCGGTCGCCTGCAATGGGCGCGTGCTGGTTGATGGCGCACTGGTCAATCCGGTGCCGGTCTCGGTCTGCCGCGCCTACGAGCAGCCGCTCGTGGTTGCGGTGAACCTTCACTACGATCTGTTCGGCCGCGCCGCGGTGATCAAGCACAATGCCGGCGAGCTGGTCATCGAGAAAGACGCGCCGAGGGCCGGCCACGCCGATCCCGAACGCCAGTCGCGCGAGACGCGGCTCGGCATTACCGGCGTCATGGTCGAGGCCTTCAACATCATCCAGGACCGCATTTCGCGCGCCAGGCTGGCCGGCGACCCGCCGGACATATCGCTGCAGCCGAAGCTCAGCCATATCGGCCTGACCGAATTCCACCGCGCCGACGAAGCGATCCGTATCGGCTACCAGGCAACGATGGCGCAGATCGGCGACCTGACCCGGCTGCAGACCGTCCTCGCTTAGGCAGGGCGGCAGCGAGCTCTCAGGCAAGCGCCGCGTCGACGATGCGGAACTGCACCGTGCGGTTGCCGTTCCAGTGATTGCCCGACAATGAGCCGGCGACGTGCACCGGTTTGCCCCTGTTCTTGAACAGGAATTCGCCGAGCGCCGTGTCGACGGCGCGAAAGGCGATCGCCTGGATGCGGCCGCCACTTTCCGACTGCAGGTCGGCGCGGATGTGGTTGGTGCCGACCGCCCGCGCATCGACAAGCCGGTGACGCGGCAGCGCGAACACCGGCGCGACATGCCCAGCGCCGAACGGCCCTGCCCTCTCTAGTGCATCGAGTAGCCCAAGCGTGGCGCCCTCGGCGGCTAGCGCACCGTCGATCGCCAGGCTCTCCTCGCCTTGCAGCCGGAATACATCCACCGCCGCGCGTTCTTCGAAGAAAGCCCTGAGTTCGCCGAGCTTCGCCCGCTCGACAGTGATGCCGGCCGCCATTCCGTGGCCGCCGCCCTTGACGATCAGTCCGGCATCGGCAGCCTCGCGCACCAGCCGGCCGAGGTCGAAGCCAGACACTGAACGGCCTGACCCCGTGCCGACACCATTGGCGTTGAAGGCGATGGCAAATGCGGGCCGGCGCGCATGGTCCTTGAGCCGCGAGGCAAGCAGGCCGACAATGCCCGGGTGCCAGTTGCTGCTGGCTGTGACCACGATGGCCGGACCATTGCCGCCGGCAAGCTCGGCGTCGGCCTCTGAGCGCGCCGCGGCCAGCATCTCCTGCTCCATCGACTGCCGCTCCTGGTTGAGCCGATCCAGCGTCTCGGCGATGGTGCGGGCTTCGACCGGGTCGTCGGTTGCAAGCAGGCGGCTGCCAAGTGCTGCGTCGCCGATGCGCCCGCCGGCGTTGATGCGCGGACCGATCAGAAAGGCCAGATGGAACGTGCTGATCGGCTCGCCGATACGCGAGACCCGCGCCAACGCCGCCAGCCCTTCGTTTCTCTGCTGCCGCGCCACCTGCAGCCCCTTGACCACGAAGGCACGGTTGACGCCGGTGAGCGGCACCACGTCGCAGACTGTGCCCAGCGCCACCAGGTCGAGCAGGGCAAGCAGGTCCGGCGGTGCGGCATCCGGCAAGCGGCCGCGCAGGATCTTCGCGGTCTGCACCAGGCAAAGGAAGACGACGCCGGCGGCACAAAGGTGACCTTGGCCGGAAAGGTCGTCCTCGCGATTTGGGTTGACGACCGCAGCCGCCGCCGGCAACGGTCCGCCGACCTGATGGTGATCGAGCACCACGACGTCGGCGCCGGCGGCCTTTGCGGCGTCGATGGAAGCAGCACTGTTGGTGCCGCAATCGACGGTGACGATCAGCGTCGCGCCGCGCGAGACGAGTTCGCGCATCGCTTCCGGATTGGGGCCGTAGCCCTCGAAGATGCGGTCCGGTATGTAGATCTCCGACGCCACCGAGAAATGTGCGAGAAAGCGCTTGAGCAGCGCCGATGAGGCGGCGCCGTCGACATCGTAGTCGCCAAAGATCGCCACCTTTTCCCTGGCCATCACCGCCTGGGCGATGCGAGAGGCGGCCTTGTCCATGTCGGTCAGCGATGCCGGGTCGGGCAGCAGGTTGCGGATGGTCGGATCCAGAAACCGCTCGGTCTGCTCGGCGGTGACGCCACGCCCGGCCAGCACGCGTGCCACGATGTCAGGCACGCCATACCCTTGCGCGATGGCGAGCGCGGCCATGTCCTGACGCTCGGTCAGCCGGTGTTCCCAGGAAACGCCGGTGGCCGACTGCCTGACATCGAGGAAAAAGCGTCTTTCCCCCGTCACGTGACGCGCCGTCTGCAATTTGTCATTGCGCACAGTATGCAACGGCTAACTGAGTCGAAATCAAAACTTTTCCAGATCCTGGTGCCTGGCCTTGATTTCGCGCACGGTCCGCGATGACGATCGCAGGACGATCGTGTGCGTGGTGATGAAATTGCGGCCGAACTTGACGCCGGCCAGCATATTGCCGTCGGTGACGCCGGTCGCGGCAAACAGCACGTCGCCGCGTGCCATGTCTTGCGTGTGGTAGATCCGTTTAGGGTCGGAGATGCCCATCTTGGCGGCGCGCGCCAGCTTTTCCGGCGTATCGAGGATCAACTTGCCCTGCATCTGGCCACCGGTGCAGCGCAAGGCGGCAGCTGCGAGCACGCCTTCCGGCGCGCCGCCGGTGCCGAGATAGATGTCGATGCCGGTCTCGTCCGGGTCGGTGGTATGGATGACCCCGGCGACATCACCGTCGCCGATCAGACGGATTGCGGCTCCGGTCGCCCGCACGGCTTCGATCAACGCGCCATGGCGTGGCCGGTCGAGGATGCAGGCGGTGATTTCCGCCACCGGCACGCCCTTGGCCCTGGCGAGGCTGGCGATGTTTTCGGCCGGCGAGGCGTCGATGTCGATGATGCCGTCGGCATAACCCGGGCCGATCGCGATCTTGTCCATATAGACGTCGGGCGCGAACAGAAGGCTGCCTTTTTCGGCAATGGCGATAACGGCCAATGCATTGGGCAGGTTCTTGGCGCAGATCGTCGTGCCTTCGAGCGGATCGAGCGCGATGTCGACAGCCGGGCCTTTGCCGGTACCGACCTCCTCGCCGATATAGAGCATCGGCGCCTGGTCGCGCTCGCCCTCGCCGATCACCACCGTGCCGTTGATGGCAAGACGGTTGAGCTCCTGCCGCATGGCATCGACCGCGACCTGGTCGGCCGCTTTCTCGTCGCCGCGTCCGCGCAATCTGGCGGCCGCGACCGCGGCGCGTTCGGTGACGCGCACCAATTCCATGGTCAGTATCCGGTCGAGGCCGGCGACAATGTTCTGGGCCACATTCATCGATGGACAATCCTCGTTGGCACTTTGTTTTTATTATGCATGTCGTTGTCCCAAAACCGCTGCACACTTTTGGGCGACATGCATTAGCCTCCCGCCAGAGACGCGCTTCTTGTGTCAAAGCCCCGTGACAACAGCAAGACCTGCGCTGGACCTTTTTGAAAGCGCAGCAATATCAATCGATTAAACGCAAAATGTGAGACTGCTATCCGGCCCGCTCGATGCGGATGACTTGCGGCTTGTCGGTCAGAAGGCTGTCCCTGGTGATGCCGTCGACGGCCTTGCGCACCGCCGCCTCGGTCGTCTCGTGGGTCACCAGGATGACCGTCTTCTGTGCCTCGGTTTCCGGCCCGGCGGCATGCTGGACAATCGATTCCAGCGAAATGTCGTTGTCGGCCATGCGCTTGGCTATTGCCGCGAAGACGCCGAGGCGGTCGTGCACGGTCAGCCGGATGAAATAGCCGCCGGCATGGCTGCGCATCTGCGCCTTCTTGTAAGGCTTCAATTCCTTTGCCGGCCGGCCGAAGACCGGACCATGCTGGAAGCCAGGCCGGCTCTTGGCGATGTCGGCAATGTCGCCGATCACCGCCGACGCGGTGGCGTTGCCGCCGGCGCCAGGGCCGGAAAGCAGCAATTCGCCGAGGATGTCGGTTTCTATCGCCACCGCGTTGGTGACGCCGTGCACCTGCGCGATGACCGAGGCCGTCGGCACCATGGTCGGGTGCACGCGCTGCTCGATGCCGCTTTCGGTGCGTTGGGCGACGCCAAGCAGCTTGATCCGGTAGCCGAGATCGCCGGCCGCGCGGATGTCGGCCTGGCTGATGTTGGAGATGCCTTCCATGTAGATATCGTTGGCGGCGATCCTCGTGCCGAAGGCAAGGCTGGTCAGGATCGACAGCTTGTGCGCGGTGTCGTGGCCCTCGATGTCGAAGGTCGGGTCGGCTTCGGCATAGCCCAGCCGTTGCGCATCCTTCAGGCAGGCATCAAAGGACAGGCCCTCGGCTTCCATGCGCGTCAAAATATAATTGCAGGTACCGTTGAGGATGCCGAAAACGCGGGTCACCGAATTGCCGGCCATCGCCTCGCGCATCGTCTTGATGACCGGAATGCCCCCGGCCACCGCCGCCTCGTAATTGAGCAGCACGCCTTTCCTCTCGGCGATCTCGGCCAATGCCACCCCGTGCTTGGCAAGCAGCGCCTTGTTGGCGGTGACGACGTGGCGGCCGGCCTCGAGCGCCGCTTTGACGGACGAGCGTGACGGGCCTTCGTCGCCGCCAATCAGCTCGACGAAGACATCGATCTCGGCGGTCTGCGCCATCTTGACGGCATCGTCGAACCACTGTGCTGTGCCAAGATCAACGCCGCGGTCGCGTTTGGGATCGCGGGCCGAAACCGCCGACACGACGATGTCGCGTCCGCACTGTCGCGTCAGTTCAGCCGCCTTGTCGCGCAGCACGCGGGCCACCGACGCACCGACGGTGCCGAGCCCGGCAATTCCAACACGCAACGCTTCAGCCATGTCCGGCGACGCCCCATTCAGTCGGTCGATGTGTAGAAAATCAGCGATGCGCGGCGAGCGGTACGACGTTATTCGGCTGCTTGGCGCTGGATGCGAGGAAGCGCTTGATGTTGCGCGCCGCTTGCCGGATCCGGTGCTCGTTTTCGACCAGTGCGATGCGCACGTGATCGTCGCCATGCTCGCCGAAGCCGACGCCCGGCGCCACCGCGACGTCGGCGTGCTCGATCAGGAGCTTGGAGAATTCAAGCGAGCCAAGGTGCTTGAACGGCTCCGGGATCGGCGCCCAGGCGAACATCGATGCCGCCGGTGCGGGAATAGTCCAGCCGGCGCGGCTGAAAGCGTCGACCATGACATCGCGGCGTTTGCGGTAGACGTCGCGCACTTCCGCGATGTCGGCGCCATCGCCGTTGAGTGCATGCGCCGCCGCCACCTGGATCGGCGTGAAGGCGCCGTAGTCGAGATAGGATTTCACTCGCGTCAGCGCCGAGATCAGCCGTTCATTGCCGACCGCAAAACCCATGCGCCAACCCGGCATCGAAAAGGTCTTCGACATCGAGGTGAACTCGACGGCGACGTCTATGGCGCCCGGCACCTGCAGCACCGAAGGCGGCGGATTGCCGTCGAAATAGATCTCCGAATAGGCAAGATCCGACAGGATGATGATGTCGTTCTTCCTCGCGAAGGCCACCACCTCCTTGTAGAAATCGAGCGAAGCGACCAGTGCCGTCGGATTGGACGGATAATTGAGGATCAGTGCCAGCGGCTTCGGGATCGAATGGCGAATGCCGCGCTCCAGGGCCGGGATGAAGCCGTCGTCCGGCTCGACCTGCAGCGAGCGGATGACGCCGCCCGACATGATGAAGCCGAACGCATGGATCGGATAGGTCGGATTAGGGCACAGGATCACGTCGCCGGGGGCGGTGATCGCCTGCGCCATATTGGCGAAGCCCTCCTTCGAGCCGAGCGTCGCCACCACCTGGCTGTCCGGGTCGAGCTTCACACCGAAGCGGCGGGCATAGTAGTTGGCCTGGGCACGACGCAGGCCCGGAATGCCGCGCGACGACGAATAGCGGTGCGTGCGCGGATCGCGTACCACCTCGCAGAGTTTGTCGACGATGGCCTTGGGCGTCGGCAGGTCCGGATTGCCCATGCCAAGGTCGATGATGTCGGCGCCGCGCGAGCGCGCGCTGGCCTTCAGCCGGTTGACCTGTTCGAAGACATAGGGCGGAAGCCGGCGGACCTTGTGAAATTCTTCCATGGCAGTTCCAGACAGTGAGGTTGCGGTCGCGCGTATAAGCCTATTTGCAACTAGGGTCGAGAGCGGGGTCGCATTTGCCTTCGATCTGCTTCAGCGCCTCGGCGCCGTGTTTTTTTGCCAGCTGGTCCAGCGCTGCCTGGTCCGCAACCTTGACGCCGCCGCCCTTGGCGGCCTGGCTCTGCGCCTCGGCCTTCAGTTGGGCGAGCTTGGCGTTCTTTTCCTCGTCGGTGAATTGCTCGGCCGCCACCTGCGGCCGGATGTTCAGGTTCGGATAGGAACCGGTGTCCTTCGCGCCGACAAGGCCGGTGGCGGGCGCTGCACCTTCTATGTTGCTGCTCGTGCAACCGGCCATCGCCAACAGGACGAGCGCCATGCGGCAAAAACGACCAGTGCCGGAAAAAACGTTCTTGCCAATATTAATCGTCATATTGTTTTCCTGGCGGCCGGGTTAGAGCACATTGGACCCTATTCGATATCCCATGGTAATATGTCAACAAAACGCTTCGGGAGGAACCCCGCAAACCATGTCCAAAACACCCGATTCGGGCAAAGCGGAAGATGACCAACCTTCGACCGTCGAGCAATATCTGGTGAAGGACCCGGAACGCTTCGCCCTGAACATGGCCCGCATGATCGAGCAGGCCGGCAAGGCCGCCTCGGCATGGGCCGAGCCGCGGGAAAAGGGCGAGGTGCGCGATCACGTCGCCGAGCCGGTCGTCGACATGGTGAAGACGTTCTCCAAGCTCACCGAGTACTGGCTCTCCGACCCGCAGCGCGCGCTGGAGGCGCAAACGCGGCTGTTTTCCGGCTACATGACCGTCTGGGCCAACGCCGTCCAGCGCATCGGCGCCGGCGCCGAGGACGCCGAGGACGCGGTCAAGCCCGAGCGCGGTGACAAGCGTTTCCAGGACCCGGAATGGGGCCGCAACGCCTTCTTCGATTTCCTCAAACAGGCGTATCTGGTCACCTCGCGCTGGGCGACCGAACTGGTCGAGCACGCCGACGGCCTGGACGAGCACACCCGCCACAAGGCCGGCTTTTATGTCAAGCAGGTGTCCAATGCCATCTCGCCGTCGAATTTCATCCTGACCAATCCGGAATTGTTTCGCGAGACTGTCGCCTCCAACGGCGAAAACCTGGTGCGCGGCATGAAGATGCTGGCCGAGGACATTGCCGCCGGCAAGGGCGACCTGAAGCTGCGGCAGGCCGATTATTCGCCTTTCGAGATCGGCAAGAATCTCGCCACCACGCCCGGCAAGGTGGTCGGCCGCAGCGACGTCGCCGAAATCCTGCAATACGATCCGGCGACCGACACCGTGCTCAAGCGGCCGCTGCTGATCTGCCCGCCATGGATCAACAAATACTACATCCTCGACCTCAATCCGCAAAAATCCTTCATTCGCTGGGCAGTCGAGCAAGGCCACACCGTCTTCGTCATCTCCTGGATCAACCCGGACGAGCGGCATGGCGCCAAGAGCTGGGAGGCCTATATCAGGGAGGGCCTACAATACGGCCTCGACACGATCGAGAAGGCCACCGGCGAAAGGCAAGTCAACGCCATCGGCTATTGCGTCGGCGGCACGCTTCTGGCGGCGGCCCTGGCGCTGATGGCGCAGGAAGGCGACAACCGCATCAAATCCGCCACCTTCTTCACCACCCAGGTCGATTTCACCTATGCCGGCGATCTAAAAGTGTTCGTTGACGAGGAGCAGGTCGCGGCCGTCGAAAAGGCGATGAACGAGAAAGGCTATCTCGACGGCACCAAGATGGCGACTGCATTCAACATGCTGCGCTCGGGCGACCTGATCTGGCCCTATGTCGTCAACAACTACATGCGCGGCAAGGATCCCCTGCCCTTCGACCTGCTGTACTGGAATGCCGATTCGACCCGCATGGGCGCTGCCAACCATTCCTTCTATTTGCGCAATTGCTATCTCGAGAACAGGCTTTCGCAAGGCATGATGGAACTGGCGGGCCGCACGGTTTCGCTGAAGGACGTTACCATGCCGGTCTACAATCTCGCCTCTAAGGAGGACCATATCGCGCCGGCACTGTCGGTATTCCTCGGCTCGAAATATTTCGGCGGCGAGGTCGATTACGTCATGGCCGGCTCCGGCCACATCGCCGGGGTCGTCAATCCGCCGGCGGCGCAGAAATATCACTACTGGACCGGCGGCAAGCCGGCCGGCGACTTCGACCAGTGGCTCGCCGGGGCCACCGACCATCCCGGTTCCTGGTGGCCGCACTGGCAACGCTGGATCGAAGCCAAGGACAATACCCGCGTACCGGCCCGCAAACCGGGCGAGCATATGCAAGTTCTAGGCGAAGCCCCCGGCACCTATGTCAAGGTGCGCGTGTAACCATCTGTAATGTGTGGTGAGTTGACGCGCCGCCAAAAGCGGGCGAAATGGTGCCGTCAACCCTGAGCAGCCTTGATTCATCCTCTAGCCGCCAAATTACTTTGAGGCTTGCAGATTTGACACAGGTCTCGTTTCCGGTTCGGGGAACAAGGGTCATTTCGACGAGACGTTTCGACGCCGCGCCAATGACGAACCGGTCGGATATCGAGGGGGAATTTTGTTTTGAGATCAGCAGGATCGCGCCTCGCGAAGGGAGAAAGCCGCGCCATTGTGGCGGCGCTTTTCTCGGTGCTCCTGGCGTCCTGCACCTCGGCCGGCGACCCGACCATGTCGGTCGGCATGCCAGGCTATAATACCTCGGCTACCGAAATCAGCACGGCCGCCGGTGCGCCCCAGGCCAGCACGGCCGCATCATCGTCGCAGATGACAACCGCACAAATGACGATGAATGCCGACGGTGACGCCAACCTTCCCGAGCAGGTGGCCTATGTGCCAGTGGCCAAGCCAGGGGCCAAGCCCGATGCCGGCTTCCCGATCGCCGTTCCCACGGCAGCCGAGACGATCGCGCGACACACGCCGCAGCCGCTGCAACCAAACGCCCAGACGGCTGAACAGGCCGTGGCACAGAACAGTGCTGATGCATCGAAGCCCGACGCCAAGGCCGCCGCGCCGGCGATGAACAACCCGGTTTATGTGACCGCCGGCGAGATGCCTCAGCCGCAGGCCTACGCACCGAAGAAAAACTTCCTAGCCTCACTGTTCAGCGCCACGCCTGCTTCGGCGGCACCTTCTTCGCCGGCCAACAGCAGATCGGGCGGGCAGCCAACGGTCATGCAGGCCAAGGCGACGCCTGCGGCAAAACCCACCGTCACCCTGGCCTCGGCCAATCCGGCTGAAAAGCCGGTGCAGCTGGTGTCGACGGGCGATACCAGCCACTTCACGGCCGATGCGCTGCCCGGCGTGCGCCAGACGGCGCTGTTCGAGATCAAGCGCAAATCCGGCCTCGACGATGAGAGTGACGTCGATCTCAACGAAGACGAAGGTTCGGGTGGCGCCTACCAGGTCGCCTCCGCCGCCGGCCTCGCCCGGCTGGCGCCCAACGGCCTCCTGAAACAGAACGAAAGCGTCGATGTCGCCTGCTTGAAGCCGTCGCTGGTTCGCGTGCTGAAGACGATCGAAGGCCACTACGGCCGCAAGATGACGGTCACCTCCGGCTATCGCGATCCGGCCCGCAACCGCCGCGCCAACGGCGCCAAGAATTCGCTGCACATGTACTGCGCCGCCGCCGACATCCAGGTCCCCGGCGTCTCGAAATGGGAACTGGCGAGCTACATCCGCACCATGCCGGGCCGCGGCGGCGTCGGCACTTACTGTCACACCGAATCCGTTCACGTCGATGTCGGCCCGGAGCGCGATTGGAACTGGCGCTGCCGCAGGCGCGGCTAGGAACGAGGTTCTTCCGCTACTGCGAAGTCCCTCGGCGGCGTTGCATCATGCCGCAAAAACCCAGCTTGGCTGTCGGAAAGACGCCGTTTGGAGCCAAAGGAAAAAAGTTGTCGCAGCCGGCGGCAGACGGGTTGCCGGTTTGTCGCGACGCAACTATAAGCGCTCACATCTGAGCGCGCCCATCGTCTAGCGGTCAGGACACCGCCCTTTCACGGCGGTAACAGGGGTTCGATTCCCCTTGGGCGTACCAGCAATTTCAACTTGGCATATGTCTATCGCCAGCGTGATGCTGGCAAGCTTTGCTGGACCCTACCCACTCTGATGGGGATGTCAGCAAAGGCGGCGAAGACAGACTGGGGATTGTGTCGACGGCTTCCTACGCCCGTAGTACTCTCGCCTCGCCGCCGCGCTTGCGCGGAACCATCATGTCCCTGGCAAGCAGGCCGCTCACCCGGCAAAAGGCCATGAAGGCCCGCCATGCGTCTTCGGTCTCGACGATGTCCACCGTGGCGCCAAAACAGGCATTGAACGCGGCCTGGTAGGTTGGTCCCTTCCGGCGAACCGGCCACGTTTGCAGGAAATCGAGCGCCTGCTCGACACTGTAGATTTCCTCGACCGGCTGGCCGGGCACAGGCGCGATCCGCACCGGTACCTCGAATTGCAGTCTGTCCATTCGATCTCTCCCGAACTGACACCCCCGCAGCAACGCCGTTCGTCGCAAAAAATTGCCGTGGCGGCTTAATGCTTGGGCCGCTTCTCGCCTAGAAATGTGTCGTCACTACGGTGGTCAATGAACCCGGCGAAGCATGGGCCGCTAGAGGCAAGGAGAATGCCCCCAGGCGTGAATATCGCCGGTCTTCGGCCGTCGCCGGCAGTTCGTCCTTGAACCTTGCGCTTTCCAGTGCCAAATCTGGGAAGGTTTCTCTCGCGGAGGCTCATCCAGCCCCGCATCCCTGCAAGACGGATAAAAATGGTCACCTATCTCGACGCCGCCACGGCACCGCTCAGAAACACCGGCCAGATCCGTCTTTACGACGAGGAAGGTTTTGTCGGCATGCGCAAGGCTTGCGATCTCACCGCGCGCTGCCTCGACGAACTGGTACCGATGGTGGCGCCCGGCGTCACCACCGAAGCGATTGATCGCTTCGTCTTCGAGTTCGGGATGGACCATGGCGCGCTTCCGGCGACGCTCAACTACCGTGGCTACACGAAATCATCCTGCACCTCGATCAACCACGTCGTCTGTCACGGCATACCCGATAGCAAGCCGTTGAAGGATGGCGACATCGTCAATATCGACGTCACCTATATCCTCGACGGCTGGCATGGCGACTCCTCGCGCATGTATCCGGTGGGCACGATCAAGCGTGCCGCGGAGCGGCTGCTCGAAGTCACGTATGAGTGCCTGATGCGCGGCATCGCAGCAATCAAGCCGGGCGCCCGAACCGGCGCCATCGGCGCCGCCATCCAGACCTATGCCGAAGCCGAGCGTTGCTCGGTGGTGCGCGATTTCTGCGGCCACGGGGTTGGCCGGCTGTTTCACGACGCGCCGAATATCCTGCATTACGGCAGCGCCAGCGAAGGCGTCGAGATGCGGCCGGGCATGATCTTCACCGTCGAGCCGATGATCAATCTCGGCCGGCCGCATGTGAAAGTGCTGTCGGACGGCTGGACCGCGGTGACGCGCGACCGTTCGCTATCGGCGCAGTACGAGCACACGATCGGCGTCACCGAGACCGGCTGCGAGATCTTCACGCTGTCGCCAAAAAACCTCGACCGCCCCGGCCTGCGGGCCTAGTGTCTGGCAGATCGGGCGTTACCTTGCCCGGCAAATGCTGGGTGGGGCAGCCATGAACGGTGACGAAGACGAGCGGGCCTTCTTTCCCGAAAGGCCAGTGCGATCGCCCGCGAAAGCGGTGGCCGCCGACAAGCCGCATTATCTCGGCCATCGCGACCGCCTGCGCGAGCGCTTCGCCGCCGGTACCAACACCCTCCCCGACTACGAACTGCTCGAGCTTTTATTATTTCGGCTGATCCCGCGCGCCGACACCAAGCCTGTCGCCAAGGCATTGCTGGCACGCTTCGGTACATTGGCCGAGGTCCTCGGTGCGCCCGTCGAGCGCCTGCAGGAGGTGAAGGGCATCGGCCCGGCGGTGGCGCTCGACCTCAAGGTGGTTGCGGCAACGGCGCAGCGCATGGCGCGCGGCGAGATCGCCGGCCGCGAGCTGTTGTCGACCTGGACGCAGGTTCTCGAATACTGCCGGTCGGTGATGGCCTTCGAGGAGCGCGAGCAGTTCCGCATCCTGTTCCTCGACAAGAAAAACGCGCTGATCGCCGACGAAGTCCAGCAGGTCGGCACCGTCGACCACACACCGGTCTATCCGCGCGAGGTGGTCAGGCGCGCCTTGGAGCTCTCCGCCACGGCGATCATTCTGGCGCATAACCATCCGTCGGGAGACCCGACGCCGTCGCGCGCCGACATCGAGATGACCAAGCTGATCATAGAGACGGCCAAACCGCTTGGCATTGCCGTTCACGACCACATCATCATCGGCAGGAAAGGCCACTCCAGCATGAAGGGCCTGCTGCTGATCTGAGGTTTGGCGTTGTTTTCTGCTTTGTCCGCTGTGCGCCTCTGTACCGCAACGTGAAGGCGGTCGGCTCGATAAATTCTGGCGCCGAGGCTCAGCTGGCCGTACGCAGGCGTCGCGATCGGACAAAGGTCTTAAGTCCCTCGGAATTGAATGCGTGGCCGAAGGCATAACCCTGCAATATGTCGCAGCCCAGGCCCTTGAGTAGCCGTGCATGCTGCATCGTCTCGACGCCTTCCGCCACGACCTCGATACCCAGCGACTTGCCGATTTCAATGATCGACGAGACAACCTGCCTTCTCTGCGGAGATTTGACGATTGGGGTGACCAGCTGCCGATCTATCTTCAGCCGGCGCGGCTGCAACTTCAGCAAACTGACCATCGAAGCGTAGCCGGTACCAAAATCGTCTATTTCGACGTCAATCCCCAGCTCTTTTATCTGCTCGATATTCCAGGTGACAAGGTCGTCGTTCTCGTCCAGGAAAATCGACTCAACAAGCTCGAACGAAACTGTTCCTTTCTTGATATTTTGTTCTCGCAGGCTCTTGATGAGCTCCTCGTCTTGAAGGCGCCTGGCCGAGACATTGACCGACACCCGCGGAATATGAAGTTTTGCAGCGGACCACTCTTCGAAATCCGAAAGCGATTGCTTCAATATGGCTTGGTCGATGATCGAGACGACGTTCAGTTCTTCTGCAATTCTCAGGAAGACGTCGGGCGCCAAAATACCCTTTGTTGGATGTTTCCACCTCGCCAGCGCCTCAACCCCAACGATTTCGAGCGTCTTTGCGTCAAATTGGGGCTGGTAGAAGGGGATGAACTCGTTGCGCTCGAGGCCGCCGAGAATTTCGTCGGCAATCCGCTTAGTATCGACGATTTCGCTTTGCATCGCGTCGGTGAAGAATTCGTATCGATTGCGGCCCCGCCCCTTTGCTCGGTAAAGCGCGATATCGGCGTTCACCAGCAGGTGTTTGGCTTCGACATCTTTTGCGTTATCGACAGCGATTCCCACGCTGACACCAAAACGGCATCGATGACCCTGATAGTAAACGGGTTCGCGCATCTGGCTGATGATGCGGTCGGCGAGCAGCGCCAGTTGCTTGGTATCGTCGCGCACCACGCACAGAACGATGAATTCGTCTCCCCCGATACGGGCGACGAATCCCTCGTCGCCGACCTTCGACCTGAGCACGGTTGACGCGTGAACCAACATCGCGTCACCGGCGGCGTGGCCCAGCGTATCGTTGATGTGCTTGAACCGATCCAGATCTATGTGAAGTAGTGCCGCGTGCCCGCCTGAGCGCCTGGCGTTTGCCGCGTAATGTTCCAGTACCTGGTCGAGGTAACGCCGGTTGGGCAAGCCGGTCAGCGAATCATGAAGCGCGATGTGCTCTATGCGCGCTTTGGCCGACTCGAGTTCTGCATTTTTCGACTCGGACAGCTGTTTTGCACGAACCAGATCCTTGTTCAGCAGGACGTCGGCAGTCACGTCCCATTCCGCGCCGATCATTTTTGGGGTGTCGTTTGCGACCCGGTAAAGGATCGCCTTGGACCGGACATGACGGATCTCGCCATCCTGACGCACAATCCGGTACTCCGACAAATATGGTCGTCCGCTGGCCACCGCCCTGTCGAAGTCCGCGTTGGCGCCAGCCAAATCATCTGGGTGGATTGCTCCCGCCCAGTCTGGGTAGCCCCGGTGCTCGCCGGTTGGTTTGCCATATATTTCGTTGACGCGATCATCCCACGTAAGCTCGTTGGTCGCGAGATCGTGTTCCCAAACCCCAATAGCCGAAGCTTCCAGAGCGAGTTCCAAGCGTCGTGACAATCGACGCAATTCCGCATAATTGCGCTGTCTTTCGCCTATCAGACGACCGGTGACCAGGAAGGGGAACACAACCAAGGCCCCGGCGGTCGCCATGATCGCGCGCAACAACCATGCGTTGCTTGGCGTCGAAGGCCAGCCATTTTTGGGAATGGCCGCGAGCTGCCACGAGCCGGAAGGAAGCAAAACGTCAGCCGTCACCGGATCGCTTTTGCTGATCTCCTCATTGCCGTAGAATTGACCACCTCGGTGACCGAGGGCGTCCCTGCCGATCAGCGCTACGTCGATCCCGAGATCGTCGTCAAGCAAGCCGCTCGCTCTGTAAAGGCGCTGCACGTCGACAACGGCGGAAATGATACCCCAGAACCTTTCCGTATTGCCAGCGCTCGGCACGAAGACCGGAAAGCGGCCGATGAAGCCTTGTCCTCCCTGTTTCAGGTCGACGGGACCGGCAAGCACCAGCTTGCGTTCGTCTCGCGCCCTTAGCGCAGCTGCACGCTGCCGCTCGTTCTTGCGGTAGTCCAGACCCATCGCCTGCTCGTTACCCTCCATCGGATACATAAGGGAAACGACCAGATCGGGCGCGCCGGCAATATCGTTCAATTGCGAGTCGGCGCCAAACAGATTGCTCGCGAGCGAGGCGAAGCGTTGCTGTCCCATATAGGGCTCGGTCACGACCGCGGCGACCAGTCCACGCACGAGCTGGAGGTTTCCATTGATATTGCCTTCGAGCTTGGCGCGGATGAGATTGACCTTGGTCAGCACGTCCGCACGGACGGCCTGGTCCGAGACGATTTTGTTCTGGTGCTCCGCGAACGCTGCGCTGACAAGGATGACGACAAACGCGATCGCCGCCGGAATATTTGCCGACGAAAAGACGGCCTCCTTGATGCCGTTGAACCTAGCGCGGAAAAAAGCCAATAGGCGATTCCTCAAGTGCCATTTTCAGGTTCTCGGGGTCGACCCGATGAGGAACATTAGCTTTCAATGTTTAATTTGACCTTCATACTCCTGAGAAATTTCATTTTCCGACGGCTGACGCCGGCTGCGATACCGACAGCGATGCTGAAGGCGGGCTGCACGATGCGGACCAACATGAAACGCCAGCTAGATCAGCCTTGCTCGGAAGATCGAGGCGCACGAGCGCCATTGCACATTTCGACGCCCCGACCCGAGTACGTCAGAGCATTGACCTTGGACTAGTGCCCCTCAATCGCCTTGGGAGACACAAGGTATGGTATCTTGCCGACGCTGCGCTTCGTCGCGCCAATGGAATAGGCCATCGGTATCTTGGGAGAGTTCTCGGGTAGGCCGTACATATCCTTGCCGGCCCGCACGGCAAATGAAAAGTGCTGCCACGAAACGGTGTCATGCTCATTGAGAAAATCGAGCGTCAGACCAGCTGAAATCAGCGCATTCACCACGTCACTGATCGGGTGGATCCATTCATAATAGCGAGGATGCTTCAAGATACGATCATCGCCGGTGTAGGTCAGTTCCTCGTTCCAGGCGAGCGGCCGAGCTATCGGCGTTCGCCAGTCGTGCTTCAATTCCAGGGCCGCGGCCTTTCGATCGCACTGAAACATCAATGGATGGCCCTCGGCCATGTAGAGGCGGCCGCCGGGTCGCAGGAGATCGGCAACCACCCGCGCCCAACGGAACACGTCGTCCAGCCAGTTTACCGAGCCCCAAGTAACGTAAGCGATGTCAAAGGTCCGGCCGAGCGCTTCCACCGCCTCGAACAGTGGCGCTTCCACGAAGCGCACGTCGGTGCCTGCCTTCGCAGCAAAATCCCGCGCCGCCACGATCGCCGTCGGTGAAAAGTCGAGCCCGGTCACGCTGCCTGCGCCGAGATTCTTCAGGCTGATCGTGTCAAGACCGATGTGACACTGCAGGTGGACGATATCCTTGCCGGCGATGTCGCCGAGCTCGCGTGTTTCCAGCTCATAGAGATTGGATCCGCCGGCCAGCACATTCTCGATGTGGTAGCTGCCCGTTGTGTCGGTCGAGTGCAGTTCGGCCCGATCATCCCAATTAAGGCGGTTCGCGCCCAGAAACCGTTCCAAATTCCCCCCACCCCTGACTGACGCATGGTAAACAAGTCGTTAAAACACCTTTGCAGCGAAAGTAGCGCGCGTCAATCCGGACCGGGCGGCAGTGCGCCGCCGCTCGCGAAAGCATTAGCCCCGGGAAGGCTTGCTGCTGATCAAAGGCTTCTGGCGCGATCGCCGCGCCCGGCGACAAGACCCCGCAGGCGCTCCCGGACTCCGCCGTCCTCTGTATGTGGATTAGTCGGTTCCTCAGCCCGGCACAGCCACCATCGCGATATTTCTGGTGAGCTCGTTTGTGGGGGCAACTGCGTCTGCCGTGCCGCTCGTAAGTGCTCGGTAGAGTGCCACATAATCGCTGCACATGCGCTCGACCGTGAACCGCTTCTCGAACGTCTGCCGCACTCGTGCGCGATCGAGGCTGTCTATGCGCCGGAGCGCGCCCACGGCTTCCTCCACCGTATCCACGATCCATCCGGACACACCGTCATCGATGATCTCCGGGACGGCGCCACGCCGGAACGCAACCACCGGCGTACCGCAGGCCATTGCTTCGATCGTTACGAGCCCGAAGGGTTCCGGCCAGTCGATCGGAAACAAAAGCGCTATCGCATTGCCCAGAAAATCCGCCTTTTGCCGCTCATCGATCTCGCCAATGAACTCCACGTTCGAATGCCGCAGCACTTGCGGCTCGACCCTTTCCTTCCAGAACGACTGGTCCACCTTGTCGATCTTGGCGGCGATCTTCAGGGGAAACCCGGCCCGCGCTGCTATTTCTATGGCCGCTTCCGGCCCCTTTTCCGGCGAGATGCGACCGAGAAACGCAAGATAGCCAGAGGTGTTCGGGTGGAATGGTAAAAGATCGCGGGGCAGGCCGTGATGCACGGTTCCAACCCAATTGACGGGCGGCATGGGCCGGCGCTGGTCGAAGGAGATCGAGACCAGGGGAACGTCGTCGAACATCGCATAAAGCTGCGCCAGATCGGGCAGGTCGAGCCTGCCGTGAAGCGTGGTAACCGTTCGTCTGGCAAAATCCCGAATTATGGGGAAGTGCAGGACATCGACGTGGAAATGTAAAACGTCGAATTCATCGGCTCGCCGACGCACCCGTTCAAGCATCATAACATGGTGCGGACCACCGTCCTGGACCCTGGGGTTCAGGCGCAGCGCGACGTCGCAACACCGCACCAGCTCGGCTGAGGTACGAGAATCGGCGCTGGCGAACAGCGTCACCTCGTGGCCCTGTCGGACAAGTTCTTCGGTCAGATAAGAGACAATTCGCTCGGTTCCACCGTAGGTTCGGGGCGGCACGGATTCGGTTAGCGGTGCGATCTGGGCTATTTTCATTTAGAAAATCTTTTCGGCGGCGATCGCCGTCTTTCAAACAAGCTTCGGCGGCAACCAAGACAAGCGAGAGCTTCCCGTTGCGAAGTATTCTATGCAGAGCGTATTTATAGTTGTGCCGTCCGTGCTCCTCCCGTGCAATCAGGTTTCCCTTATTCAACTCCTCTGCATCCAAGAACTGCGATCCATGAGAAATGTTTCACCGGCTCGATAAAAAGACAGAATGAGCTACGCGCCGCCGCCCCGCCGCTCCCTGACAGGCAGCTTTGGATCGCTCGATCACCACCAATTGATCCAGGCGTGCCGGTGCCGAATGGAACATAAAGCCCGGAATTCAGTTAGATAGCTGGATTTGGCTGGAGTACCGCCAGATGCGGAATTCCAGCCGGGCAGGGCACTACCGTGACACGGAGTGAGCGGCTTCGGGCGCATCTCGCCGAACTCAGGCACCACCTTGCCGAACTCAGGAGCCATAAACGCTCCTTATGGAGGATGCCATGAACCAGTGGACAAACGCCAGGCTCTGTGACGTAGCCAACCTGATCCTTGGGGCAATTCTGTTCTTCTCTCCCTGGATCTTCGCATTTGCGGCAGGCCCGCAGACGCAGAACGCCCTCGGCAGCGGAATCTTGATCGTCGTGCTTTCGGTTGCCGCCCTCGCAGCATTTGCCGTGTGGGAAGAGTGGGTGAACCTGGTCGTCGGACTGTGGGTTCTCGCATCGCCCTGGGTGCTTGGATTCCAGGCGACCACGGCGATGACCGTGCATGTCGTGATCGGCATTCTGGTCGCCGTGCTGGCGGCGATCGAGCTCTGGATGATGTATCAGAACCCGCCGACCCAGTCCGCCGCCTAACAGGCGCAGCCAGCCAGCGCCCTTTTTTGGGCCTGACGGATCTATCGGTCGTCTGCCGGTCTCTCGGCAACAGCCACCGGAGGCCGGGCAGGCGGCGTTTGTTTGGACGAGAATAGGAAGGATGGCGCATTATGGTCGGTGACAATCCGCGTTCGACGGCCAGGATTGCGGGACATCCTATTCATCCGATGCTCGTGCCATTTCCGATCGCCTGCTTCGTCGGCACCCTGCTGACGGATCTAGCCTATTGGCGAACAGCGGAGGTGATGTGGGCTGACTTCTCCGCTTGGCTGGTTACCGTCGGCGTGATCATGGGCTGCCTAGCAGCGATCGCGGGGCTGATCGATTTCCTGGCCAATCCGCTGATAAGGGCACAGCCCCCCGCCTGGCCGCACGTGCTCGGCAATCTTCTGGCGCTGGCGTTATCCATCATCAACATGCTCGTGCACACCCGCGATGCATGGACCTCCATCGTTCCTACCGGCTTGATCCTCTCGGCGGTTGTCGTGCTCATCCTCATCTTCACTGGTTGGCTGGGCTGGTCCATGGTGTACCGGCATCACGTCGGAGTGGCGGATTGATGCGCATAGCAAGCTCCATCGGTCAGACCAGGCGCATCGCGGTGTCCGTCCTCGTTTGCACTGCGGCGATCACTCTTGCAGCGTGCAGCGGCAACGACCCGGATCCCAGCAGTCAGATAGGGCCGAATCCAAACCTGCCGGAGCCGATCCAATATTTCTTCCCGCCCATGCATCTCGCTTCCGTGGTCGGATGGAAGAACGACGAAAAGCCGACCGTCGCGCAGGGGCTGCAGATCCAGGCTTATGCCCACGGCTTGCAGCATCCGCGGTCGCTTTACGTGCTGCCCAATGGCGACGTCCTGGTGGTCGAGTCCAAGGCGCCGGGTGGCGAACCGATCAAACGGCCCAAAGATTTGGTGATGGGCTGGATCGAATCCTGGGTCACCTCGGGCGGCGACAGCGGCCCAAGCAACCGCATTACGCTGCTGCGCGACACCAATGGCGATGGCAAGCCGGAGCTGACCAGCGTATTCCTCGACCACCTGAGCTCCCCCTTTGGCGTGGCGCTGGTGGGAAGCGATCTCTACGTCGCCAATACCGACTCCATCGTCCGCTATCCCTACAGCACCAGTGACACAAAGATCACCGCGCCCGGGACGCCGCTAACCGCCCTGCCCGGCGGCCCGATCGACCACCATTGGACGAAGAGCCTGGTGGCAAGCCCCGACGGCTCGCTGCTCTATGTCGGCATCGGCTCGAACAGCAACGTCGCCGAAAACGGCATCGAGGCGGAGAAGAACCGCGCCGCCATCTGGCAGGTAGACAGGGCCACCGGCCGGTCGCGCATTTTCGCCAGCGGTTTGCGCAATCCAAACGGCCTGAGCTGGGAGCCGCAGACCGGGGCGCTCTGGGCAGTGATCAATGAGCGCGACGAGCTCGGCCCCAATCTCGTGCCGGATTATCTGACCGCGGTAAAGGATGGCGGCTTCTACGGATGGCCATACAGCTATTACGGCCAGCATCTCGATCCCCGCGTCATGCCCCAACGTCCGGACCTGGTCGCAAAAGCGATCGTTCCGGATTATGCACTGAGTTCCCACGTCGCCCCTCTGGGACTGGCCTTCTATACGGCAACCAGCCTTCCCGAGGCATATCGCGGCGGCGCCTTCGTTGGCGAGCATGGCAGCTGGAACCGCACGCGCTTTAATGGCTACAAGGTAGTGTTCGTACCATTCAGCGGCGGCCGTCCGAGCGGCGTCGCTACCGACGTGGTGACTGACTTCCTGGACAAGGACAACAAGGCGCGCGGCCGGCCTGTCGGCCTGGCTGTCGACAAAACCGGGGCCCTGCTCATCGCCGACGACGTCGGCAACACAGTTTGGCGGGTGACATCTGCCGGCCAATAAAGTGGCTCCACTCCCTTCGTCGAGCGTCGAGCAGGTGAACGGACACTGGTCGAAGCAATCGTGCTGACGTTCTTCGTCATGCTGCTGTTCCTGCAGAACCTGCGCGCGACGATCCCCGACGATCGCCGTTCCGGTGGTTCTGCCGGGCACATTCGGCGTGCCCGCCCTTGCCGGTTACTCGACGCTGACGATGTTTGCCACGCGCTGCCGCTGATCACCGCCGAACCGAAGGACCGCCAGCGCCGAAATGGTATTTTTGCCCTTCCCACAGCCGGCTCTAGAATTTTCATCGCAAATCAAGTTATGATGCACTTGGTATTTCCCGGGACGGCTTGCGCCGCTTGGAATACCGGGAGGAACCGGGACATGGCCGTTGCGCTTGTACTCGTTCTGATAGTCGTGGGCTCGGTGTTGTTCCACTTCCTGAGCCCATGGTGGTGGACGCCGATTGCCTCGAACTGGGACTATATCGACAACACCATCATCATAACTTTCTGGATCACCGGTGTCGTCTTCGCCGCCGTGGTTCTTTTCATGGCCTATTGCGTCTTCCGCTTCCGTCATCGGGAAGGCAATCAGGCGGCATATGAACCTGAGAACAGGCGGCTCGAATCCTGGCTGACGGTCGTCACCGCGGTTGGCGTCACCGCTTTGCTCGTTCCGGGCCTGTTCGTCTGGAGCCGGTTCGTTAACGTTCCAAGCGACGCAACCGAGGTCGAAGTCGTCGGCCAGCAGTGGCAATGGAGTTTCCGCCTCCCCGGCAAGGACGGCAAGCTCGGCACATCCGACACTCGCGACGTCAACGCTGAAAATCCACTCGGCGTCATCGCCACCGATGCCAACGGTCAGGACGATGTCGTAGTGGAAGCGGCCGACCTGCACCTCCCGGTAGGCAAACCGGTCAAGATGCTGCTCCGCTCGGTCGATGTGCTGCACGATTTCTACGTGCCGGAATTCCGCGCCAAGATGGACATGATCCCGGGCTCGGTCACCTATTTCTGGTTCACTCCGACCAAGACCGGAACCTTCCAGGTCCTGTGTGCCGAACTCTGCGGCCAGGGACATCCGATGATGCATGGCGTGGTCATGGTCGATACTCAGGAAGACTATCTGGCGTGGCTTGGCCAGCAGCAGACTTTTGCGCAGCTGTCCGCACCCCAGCAGATGGGCTCGGCAGAGTAGGAAGCCGGAACGACGGCGCGCCGTCGGGATTGAAATTAATGCGGCAAGCCCGAACTGTCGGGCTGGCCGAAAAAGGGCACGGAGGTGTTCCTATGGTCGATATCACACCTGCAGATGCGGTACCGCCGGCCGAAGTCGCGGAAATGGAACTCTACCATCCGCACAGCTGGTGGACGAAATACGTTTTCTCGCAGGACGCCAAGGTCATCGCCATCCAGTATTCGGCGACGGCGACAGCGATCGGCATGGTCGCGCTGGTGCTATCCTGGCTGATGCGGCTGCAACTCGGCTTCCCCGGCACATTCGACTTCATCACCCCGGAAGCCTACTACCAGTTCATCACCATGCACGGCATGATCATGGTGATCTACCTGCTCACGGCACTCTTCCTGGGCGGCTTCGGCAACTATCTGATCCCGTTGATGGTTGGTGCTCGCGACATGGTCTTTCCCTATGTCAACATGCTGAGCTACTGGATCTATCTGCTCGCCGTGCTGGTCCTGGTGTCGAGCTTCTTTGCGCCCGGCGGACCGACGGGTGCCGGCTGGACGCTCTATCCGCCGCAGGCGATCATGACCGGTACGCCAGGCGGCCAGGACTGGGGCATCATCCTGATGCTTGTCTCGCTGATCCTGTTCATCGTCGGCTTTACCATGGGCGGCTTGAACTATGTCGTGACGGTGCTGCAGGGGCGCACGCGCGGCATGACGCTGATGCGCCTTCCGCTTACTGTCTGGGGTATTTTCACCGCCACCGTCATGGCGCTGCTCGCCTTCCCGGCGCTGTTCGTTGCTTGCGTGATGATGCTGCTCGACCGGGCGCTCGGCACCAGCTTCTTCATGCCGGCGATCGTCGAGATGGGCGAACAGTTGCAGCACGGCGGCGGCAGCCCGATCCTGTTCCAGCATCTGTTCTGGTTCTTCGGCCATCCGGAGGTCTACATCGTGGCGCTTCCGGCCTTCGGCATCGTATCCGACCTGATCAGCACCCATGCGCGCAAGAACATCTTCGGCTACCGCATGATGGTCTGGGCCATCGTCGGCATCGGCGCGCTGAGCTTCGTGGTCTGGGCGCACCACATGTATGTCAGTGGCATGCATCCCTATTTCGGCTTTTTCTTCGCCACAACGACATTGATCATCGCCGTCCCAACAGCCATCAAGGTCTACAATTGGGTGCTGACGCTGTGGCGCGGTGACATCCACCTCACCATCCCGATGCTTTTTGCCTTGGCCTTCATCGTCACCTTCGTCAATGGCGGGTTGACTGGGCTATTTCTTGGCAATGTCGTCGTCGACGTTCCGCTGTCGGACACGATGTTCGTCGTCGCCCATTTCCATATGGTCATGGGGGTTGCCCCGATCATCGTAATCTTCGGCGCGATCTATCACTGGTATCCGAAGGTCACCGGCCGGATGCTGAACGAGACACTGGGCCGGTTCCATTTCTGGGTCACCTTCCTCGGCGCCTATCTGATCTTCTTTCCCATGCACTATCTCGGCTTGATGGGCGTGCCGCGGCGGTACAACGAATTGACCGACATGACGATCATGACGGAATCGGCCCACCACCTGAACTCGTTTATCAGCATCATGGCTTTTATAGTCGGTTTTGCTCAGATTGTGTTTCTGTTCAATCTCATCTGGAGCATCCGCCATGGCCGTGAGGCTGGCGGCAATCCGTGGCGGGCAACGACGCTCGAGTGGCAGACGCCCGAAACACCGCCCGCCCACGGCAATTTCGGCAAGGATCTGCCGATCGTCTATCGCTGGGCCTATGACTACAGCGTACCGGGAGCCAAGGAGGACTTCATACCGCAAAACGTTCCGGGCTCCTTCGCGCCCTCCAGGGAGCCGGCATGAGCGTAATCCTGGTCTTCCTGCTCGTGATCGCCGGTATTGCCGGGTGGTGGCTTTCCCATCAGCGGCTAATGACGAAGCCGTGGCTCGAGCAAGGTATGATCGGGGATTTTGTCGCTCTGGACCGATCGGCGCTGCCGACCGCAAAGATCGGTCTCGGCGTCTTCCTTGCCGTCGTCGGCTGCCTGTTCGCGCTGTTCACCAGTGCTTACTTCATGCGCATGGCGCTGTCGGATTGGCGGCCGCTGCCCATCCCGCCCCTGCTCTGGCTTAACACCGGCGTACTGGTCTTGAGCAGCATTGCGATACAGTGCGCTTCGCTCGCGGCGCGCAAGGGTCAAGTGGACATGGTCAGGCTTGGCCTCGCCACCGCTGGACTCACGGCGCTCGTCTTCCTGATTGGACAGCTTGTGGCATGGCGGGAACTGAGTGCGGACGGCTATTTTCTGGCATCCAATCCGGCCAACAGCTTCTTCTACTTGCTAACGGGAATGCATGGCCTGCATATACTGGGAGGACTGGTCGGGCTGGGCAGAACGAGCGTCGGCGCCTGGAACGGAGCGCAGCCGCAGCGGCTTCGCCTCAGTGTCGAGCTGTGCGCCATGTACTGGCATTTCCTGCTTTTCATCTGGCTCGCCATCTTTGCGCTTCTGGCCGGCTGGGCTTCGACTTTAATCGACATTTGCCGAGGGTTGCTGACCTAGGAGGAATGGGCGGATGGCAGAGACGACACTGGCCCACATCGGCCGAACAGAGCTGCGGCCCGCAGGCTTGCAAGGCATCGCCGCCGACTGGTCCTCGGATCAGCGGGCGTTCAAAAACGTGTCCTGGGGCAAGGCCATGATGTGGATCTTCCTGCTCAGCGACACGTTCATCTTCGGCTGCTTCCTGCTCTCCTACATGACCGCGCGTATCTCAACACGCGTGCCGTGGCCCAATCCGAGCGAGGTCTTCGCCCTGCGCATCGGCGGCTCCGACATTCCACTGATCCTTATCGCCATCATGACCTTCGTGCTGATCTCGAGCAGCGGAACGATGGCCATGGCGGTCAATTTCGGCTACCGCCGCGACCGCCGCAAGACGGCAGTGCTGATGCTCTTGACCGCAGCACTCGGCGCGACCTTCGTCGGCATGCAGGCCTTCGAATGGACCAAGCTGATCACCGAGGGCGTGCGGCCTTGGGGCAATCCCTGGGGCGCTGCCCAGTTCGGCGCATCCTTTTTCATGATTACCGGCTTCCACGGCACGCACGTGACGATCGGGGTGATCTTCCTGATCATCGTGGCGCGAAAGGTCTGGCGCGGAGACTACGACGTCGGACGGCCCGGCTTCTTCACCAGCCGGAGGGGCCGCTACGAGAACGTCGAAATCATGGGGCTTTACTGGCATTTCGTCGACCTGGTCTGGGTGTTCATTTTCGCATTTTTCTATCTTTGGTGAGAGGCAGGACATGGCTGAAGCAACCGCAAACGGCCTGGGACAGCATGCGCTGGACAGCGCCCGTACCCATGATGCGACGACGACCGGGTTTACCCCGGCGGAGGTTCATCAAGAGCACCCGATCAAGCTCTATCTGGTGGTCTGGGCCTGGTTGTTCATCCTCAGCACCTGCTCCTATCTGGTCGACTATTTCGGTCTCCACGGCTATCTCAGATGGTCGCTGATCCTGATCTTCATGATCCTCAAGGCAGGGCTGATCGTCGCCATCTTCATGCACATGGCCTGGGAACGGCTGGCGCTGACATATGCAATCATCCTGCCGCCGGTGCTGGTGCTGGTGTTCGTGACGATGATGGTCTTCGAAGCGGACTACACGCTTCTCACCCGAATGGCGTTTTTCGGGGCCGGGCCCTGACATGCAATCCGGATCCAGGCGGTCCGGTCCTGGAGCCTTCGCCTTGAAACAATCCACGGCTGGTCCATTTCTGTTGGTATCGGAAACGACAGGCAATGCCGGCGTTTCCACATGCGTCGCGAACACCAGCAAGGGGCGCCCAAGATGACCATCGCAAACAGACTGAAGGACTTCATCGACAGAAAAGGAATTTCCTACGACACCGTCGAGCATCACCGCACGGCGACAAGCAGACAATCCGCCATTGCGGCACATGTGCCTGGCAGCATAATGGCCAAATCGGTGGTCGTTCACCACGACCGTGGCTACGCGCTCGCCGTGGTTCCAAGCACGCACAGGATAGAACTCGCGACATTGCAGGATGTCATGGACAAGCCTCTTGGACTTGCCTCCGAAGACGAGGTGGTCTCGTTGTTCGGCGATTGCGATGTCGGCGCTGTGCCGCCGATCGGCGCTGCCTATGATGTGCCAGTGGTCCTCGATGAAAGCCTCGGCGACGCTCCCGAAGTCTATTTCGAGGGCGGTGACCATAGGACGCTGGTGCATGTGAGCGGCAAGGATTTCCGCGACCTGACAAAGGACGCGCGCCAGGCCCGTTTCAGCCACCCGGCCTATTGAAAGCTCTGCCCCACCCTGCCCGCACCGGCACTTTCACCGGTGCGCGCAGGGCAGGTTTTTTTCAGCTCACGGTCTGGTGGCCGGCGGCGATTCCACAACTTTCCGATAGACATGCCAGGTCGCATGACCAAGGATCGGCAGCACGACTGCCAACCCGGCGAACACTGGCAGCGAGCCGACGATCAGGGCGACGGCGACGATAAGGCCCCACACGGCCATCACGATCGGGTTGGCCAGGACAACGCGCACCGAGGTGTGGATGGCTTCGTAGGCGCCGACATCGCGGTCGAGCAACAACGGGAATGCGACGACCGTGGTGCACAACACAACCGCGGCGAACACGAAGCCGATGGCGTGACCCAGGATGATGAGCGTCCAGCCGCGTCCCGTGGCGAATATTTCACTGATGAAGCTGGACAGCGATTGCGGCGGCGCCGGGCCGAACAGGGTCTGGTAGAATATCTGGGCCGTCAAAAGCCAGGCGATAAAGATCGCAAGCAGCATGACGCCGACCGCTGCAATAGCCGGCAGTGCCGGAGAACTCCTGACTTCAAAGGCGTGCCTCCACGAGGCGTCGAGCCCGGCTTCCCGTCGCCGGCTGATCTCATAGAGGCCGATCGCCGCGAACGGACCAATCAGTGCAAAGCCGGATACAAGCGGAAACAGCAATGGCAGCGTGTTGTTACCTGATGTCCAGACAGCAAGCACGACTCCCGCAATCGGATAGATCAGGCAGAGAAAAACGATGTGCGACGGTTTGACCATGAAATCATCGACGCCACGCCTGAGCGCATCAAAAAGATCGGAGACACCGATTTTTCGAATTCTGGTGTGTTCCAGCGTCTCGCTGGCGCCTGCTATCACGTGAAAGCTTGCCATGACCATTCCTCCAGACCAGGTCCGGTAAGGTCGCGTTTTACGGTGCTGCCGTTCTGCATGATTGGCCCACGCAAACCGCGACCTGCACCATGATCAATATACTCTCATGCGGGGGACTTGTCGCGCTTTGTAGGAAGGCCCGGGAGTAGGAGCTCCCGGGTAGCCTGACTAGCTACGGACGCCGTTCTTCGATATGCTCTTCTAGTCGAAGGTGAAGGTCATGGACGGAAGGACAGTTCTCATACTCGGCCTTGGCGTCATTATTCTGCTGTTGCTGGGATTTTGTGCTCTGCCAACGTGATGTTTTGAGCCGGGGTCAATAGTCGGCTGAAGCGATCACTCGCATTACAATGGTGTCGGCAAGCAACGCCGCAAATATTGCGAAAAGATAGACAATCGAATACGCAAACAGTGCCTTTGCCGGCTTCATCTCCTTGTCGGCGACGAGAACCTTCCAGGCCTGCCAAATGAAACCTGCACCCAACGCGGCTGAAACAGTGCCGTAATATCCGCTCGCGAAGCCGAAGCCCCAAGGAAGCACGCCGATTGGCGCCAAGAGCAGCGAATAGGCGAAGATTTGTTTTCTGGTCGAGTGCTGGCCGGCCACATTCGGCATCATCGGGACCCCCGCCGCGGCATAGTCACCGACCTTGAAAAGGGCCAGCGCCCAGAAATGAGGCGGCGTCCAGAGGAAAATGATCAGAAACAGGATGAGACTTTCAATGCCGATTGCGCCGGTTGCAGCAGCCCACCCGATCACCGGAGGAAGGGCGCCTGCCGCGCCGCCTATGACGATATTCTGTGGCGTCGAGCGCTTCAGCCACATCGTGTAGATAACAACATAGAAAAAGATGGTGAACGCCAACAACGATGCGGCGAGCCACCCCACCAGCACGCCGAGCGTCATGACCGACAGTGCGGAAAGCACCAGACCGAAGCTGAGAGCTTCGCCAGGCGTGACGCGACCGGACGGAATTGGTCGCTTGGACGTGCGAGACATCAAGGCGTCTATGTCTGCGTCGTACCACATATTGAGCGCGCCGGCGGCTCCCGCTCCAACCGCGATTGCGCCGATGGCAATTACGGCGATAACTGGATTCATCACGCCGGGCGCCATCATCAGGCCGACGAAGGCAGTAAACACGGCAAGCGCCATGACGCGTGGCTTCAAAAGCGCAAAGAAATCACCCGCCGTCGCCTCCGAGAGGCGGATGCCGGTATCCTTGAGACGGCTTTCTTCAGTCGACATTCAGACGACCACCGATGGGAATGGCAGCCTAGCCGGCCAATGTCTTTTTTGCAACGAGCCGCCCTCCCACCGACACTGCCGGCAGATTGCGGCCGAGGCTATGCCTCGACCTGTTTGCTATGCCAAGATCCGGCGGAAGAGCCGGGCTATTTGGAGAATTGCTTCAGATAAGCAATGACGTTGGCGATGTCCTCGTCTTTCTTGAGGCCGACAAACGCCATCTTGGTTCCTTTGACCATCGCCTTGGGATCGCGAAGGTAGGTCGTCAGCGTGGCTTCGTCCCATTTAACGCCGGATTTTCCGGCCTCGGTCATAGCCTTGGAATAGCTGAACCCTGGATGCGTGCCGGCCGTTCGGCCGATGACGCCGTTCAAGGACGGACCGATCTTGTTCTGATCCTTGTCCGCGATATGGCAGACCTTGCATTTGGCGAAGACCTTCTCACCCGCCGCGGCATCCTGTGCCCGCGAGGGGCCGGCAATGACGGTGGCGACGGACATGATGATGAAAAACACAATGGCACGCATGGCATTTCCTCCCTGATCGCCAATTTGCCCTGGCTGACCTGCACAGGCCGACATTTAGTCCGCTGGCATGCGCTCTTGAATGGCAGAACGGATATCCAATGCCTGGGGTTGCGGCACCTACATACCACAGAACCCGGCCGGCAGGTAGAGTTCGGCCATGCAAAGGTTTAATGCGGACAATCTGCTCAAGGCAATTTGGTGTTGCAGCTGGCGGCGATCCGGCCGATCGCCTCTTCAACTCCGGTGAGGTCAAACTCGGCTTTGCCGCGCCCCGACAGCAGCCCGAACCGCCAGGACAGCAGCAGCCGGTCCGCGGAAATCAGTCGCCTGATGCCGTCGGCACCGTCGCGGACCAGCATTCTGCTGCGCGGGCCGACCGACCAGCTTTCGTTGAGCTTGCCGGATTGGCCGACAGTCACCGACATGGCGATGGTTCGGCTGGCGGAAACGGTGTCGCTCAGTTGCAGCCATTCGCTCCAACGCGGTTCGCCGGCTGTCCGGCAGGCGATCGTCAAAACCGGGCTGTAGCTCAATGCGCCGCCACCGGTGATGAGCTTGTTGGTCGCGTAAAGCGAGGCGGTGACAAGGCCATCGCTGCTCTTGTCGAACCGCCAGTTGTCGAGAACCGTATCAGCCTGGGCAATGCCGCAGACCGACGCAAGCAGGAACGCCGCCGCCACGCTTCCGATACCGAAGAACTGTCTCAACGATGCCTCCAACAACCGCTGCGGTCAGCAACCCAGCGCAGATAATCATCAAAGCTTCATATCGCTACCTCGACCGCCAGATGCGTGAAATCCGTTGCGTCTGCGCCACAACGAAAAAGGCCGCCTCGAGAAGGCGGCCTTTCGGAATTCAGCAGGGACGTTATTCAGCGTCCTTGGCGGCCTTCTTCTTCGGCGCGGCCTTTTTCTTCGGCTCTTCAGCGTCGTCGTCGGCCTTCTTGGTGTCCGCTTTTTTCGCAGCCGCCTTCTTCGCCGGCTTGGCCTTGGTTGTCTCCGTATCCTCGTCGTCGGCCAGCAGCTCTTCCTTGCTGACCTTGACATCGGTGACCGAAATCTGGCCGAGCAGATGGTCAACCACCTTCTCTTCGAACATCGGCGCGCGCAACGTGTTCAGCGCTTCGGGATTATTGCGATAGAATTCGAAGGCTTCCTGCTGCTGGTTGGCCGGATAGCGACGCACCTGCTCGAACAGGCCGCGCTGCAATTCCTCGTCCGTCACGGTGACGCCGGCCTTCTCGCCGATTTCGGCGAGAACCAGGCCGAGACGCACGCGGCGCTCGGCAAGCCGCATGTATTCGGCACGCGCTTCTTCTTCCGTCGTCTCTTCGTCGGCAAAGGTGCGCCCAGCAGCTTCGAGGTCGCGGTTGACCTGGTTCCAGATGTTGTTGAACTCGGCCTCGACGAGCTTGGACGGCGCCTCGAACGAGTAAGCAGCGTCGAGCTGGTCGAGCAACTGCCGCTTGACTTTCTGGCGCGTTATCGAGCCGAACTGGTTCTCGATCTGACCGCGCACCACCTCGCGCAGGCGCTCCAGCGATTCAAGGCCGAGATTTTTGGCCATCTCGTCGTTGATCTCAAGCGCACCGGGCTTCGACACTTCCTTGATCGTCACGTCAAAAGTGGCTTCCTTGCCGGCCAGATGCGCCGCCTGGTAGTTTTCCGGGAAGGTAACCGTGACCTGCTTCTCGTCGCCGGCCTTGCTGCCGACCAGCTGGTCCTCGAAGCCGGGGATGAATTCCTTCGAGCCGAGCACCAGCGGCTGATCGGTGCCGGCGCCGCCGCCGAAGGCTTCGCCGTCGATCTTGCCGACATAATCGATGGTCACGCGATCGCCCTCGGCGGCCTTGCCGGTCTTCGGCTCGTAAGTGCGGGCGGATTCAGCGACACGCTTGACCTGCTCGTCGATCTCTTCATCCGGCACGTCGAACACCTGGCGCGTCACCTTGATGTCGGAGAAATCCTTGATCTCGATCGGCGGAATGACCTCATAGTTCAGGCGGAACTCGAAATCGGCACCGCCTGCCAGGATCTTCTCGGCTTCCTTCTCGTCCTCGGTCATGATCACTTCAGGCTGCATGGCGGCCTTTTCGCCGCGCCCGGTGATGATCGAACGGGTCGAATCATTGAGAATCTCGTTGACCACTTCGGCCATGAATGATTTGCCGTAGACCTTGCGCAGATGCTGCACCGGCACCTTGCCGGGGCGGAAGCCGTTGATGCGGACCTTGTTCCTGGCGTCGGAGAGCCGCGCCATCAGCTTGGCTTCCATGTCACCGGCCGGCACGGTGATCTTGATCTCGCGCTTGAGACCGGAGTTGAGCGTTTCGGTGACCTGCATCATAAAACCTTTGTTTCCACCAATGAGGCCGTCAAACGGCCCCTGCCGTTTACAGCCTGCCGGTATGATCTTGCCGGGAATGGCTTTTGGTGCGGGACTTGGCGATCTGTCCGCTCAACGCGGCACAAATCCTCCAGAAATACGCTCCAAAATGTGAATAAGTCTTTGTTTTTCCTACTTCTTATCACATTCTGCAGAAGCGGATCGTCGCGTCCCGTCACATTCGACACGCCTTTTGTCACAGGCGCGGCCGATTTTCAACCATCTTTGCATTCCGGCCAAGGATGCCGATGTGGGCTCTGACATTGACAGAATGATGGCTACATGGGATTGGCCGGGCAATGCGGATGTGGCGGAATTGGTAGACGCCCTGGATTTAGGTTCCAGTGCCGAAAGGCGTGGGGGTTCGAGTCCCTTCATCCGCACCATCCTTCGCTCTTCGAGCTTCGGGTGGCAGGCCACTCGAAGCTCCTCCAAAGCCTTGGCGAAGGAGGATCATTGCCAAGGCCGTAGCGCGATCTAGTAAAGCGGCTCCTCGAACAGTGTCTTGTCGCCGTCCACCAGCGCCTTGATCTGCGCGGTGCCGTTGGCCGCAATCGCCACCCGGATGCCGAACGGCCGCACCCGCATGTCGTTCTGGATCGCCATCCCCTCGCCTTCCGGCAGATAGAAGCGCTCGATGCCGTAATCCGGCGCGATCGTCGTTGCTCCCTGGCTGATATTCCAGCCCTCGGAGACGTGTCCGACGATATCGGCTTCATCGGATGCTGCCGGCGCCGGCGCTTGCCCGAACCAAGCCGCGGTCGGCCCCCAATAGCCGTCGGCGCCCTGCTTCAGCCTGACCACGATCGACGTTTCCTCGCTGGAAAGCTTGCCGGCCGGAATGTTGCCGATCAGCTTCACCGGTATGCGCGAAATATCGTAGCCGAGCAGAATGTAGTCACCGCGCAAGAGATCGCGCGGATCGATCGGCTCGACCCTGAGCAGGACCTGCTTGCCATCGCGCAGGATCGCCGCGCGTCCGGCGATGATCCAGCTCAGAAAGCCGATCTGGACGAGCGCCAGGACCAGCGCCGAGATGATCAGTCTTTTGCCGGTCATCATGCCGCCGCTCCTGTCATGTTCGAGGCGTTCATGCGCTTTTCTATGCGGATGATAATGAAAGCAAGAACGGCGAGAAGCACCGCCGCCGCAAGGAAGAAGCCTGCCGTGTCGAGCATTGATTGCAGCATCACCACATAGATGATGGCGAGTTCGAAGGCGAAGCCCGCATAGGCAATCCAGCGCAGTCCCCGGCTCTCGCGGCCGCCCAGCACGATCGCCGCGACGATGCCGGCCAGCGCAACAGCCGAGGCAATGGCGAAGCCGCTATTGTAGCTGCTTTCATCCGCCAGTTCGAATTGGATCATCGCCAGGCCGGTGAGAAAGCCGATCAGCGCGTGCAAGGGCAACCTGCCGCCGAGTTGCAAAACCCTCTCGACCGGCCCGGCAGCAAAGATCGCAGCGGTAAAAAGCAGCACCGATGCGGCAACGAGCGGGATGGCGACTTGCAGCGTGTCGTATTCCATGGCCAACAGCACGAGGTAGAAAAGGACCGACAGGATGATCAGGTGGCGCGCCGCCTGGCTGCGCGTCCAGAACGAAACGGCGAACAGAATTAGCGCCATGACCACGAAGAGATGCGGAAATTCCGTGCGCCGGAAGTAGTCGAACCCTCTCAGGAACAGCCAGGCATCGGCGATGCCGACGGCAGCGACGGTCAGCGGGTTTGAGCGCAGCGCCACCGCCGCCAGCGCCGTGCCGGCGCCCCAGGTGATCAAGGCCGAGGCCTCGTCGCCCGACAAATGATACATCTGGCCGATCAGCGCGATCGATCCGCCGAACGCTGCTGCCGCGACGATCCACAGCGCCTCGCCGATCGCCGCATGGTCGCGCATCTTCAGCACCGCGCCGCCGACATAGCCGGCAAGGATAACGGCAAAAAGTGCCGCGACCCGCACCAGCCGCGGGATGACTTCCCAGTTGGCGGCGATAAAGATCAGGATAGCCGCGCCGAACAGCAGCGCCGCCATCATCGCCAGGATCGAGCCGAAACTCAGCGATTTGCGTTCGTTTGCCTCGACGTCGCGCGTCAGCGCATCGGCCGTCGGCGCGTCGATCAGGCCAGCCTGCTGCCATCGCGCGATATCCGACCTGACCCGTGACGAATAGCTCGCCATGCCCCTCCCCCTTTGCTTGGTCCTTTTAGCTCGTCCGGCCAAGCGTTTGACCTAACGGCATTTTCCGATCTGGGCGGAAAACCGGACGCGCGTTAATGCTGCATTGCACAATTTGCATTGCTGCCATGCACCAATAGCGCTTTTAAATCGATATAACCCCACCTATTTTCACGGTGCACACAAAGACGGAATGATCCGAAAGAAAGACGAAACGAGACTACCATGAACCTGATCCGCAACTATCGCAACTGGCGCCGCTATAGGGACACCGTGTCCGAGCTGAACCGCCTGAGCACCCGTGAACTGACCGACCTCGGCATCAGCCGCAGCGACATTCACTACGTCGCCCGCAAGGCGGTCTAATCCTTCGGGCCGCAAATGGTCCGAACCAGTTTTGAAAAGAGAACGACAATGAACCTGATCCGCAACTATCGTAACTGGCGCGTCTACCGCGAGACGGTTACCGAGCTGGGTCGCCTGTCGAATCGCCAGCTCAACGATCTCGGCATCGTCCGCGACGAGATCAAGATGGTCGCTCGCAGGGCGATCTAACCACAAGAATTTCGCCAGGGTCGACCTCCTCCCCGACCCTGACGGATACGGTCAGCCTTCACCTCCTCCCGAGGGTTGACCACAAAAACGGCGCCCGCCGGACCTCCTCCCCCGGCGGGCGCTGTTTCTAAGTTGTTTCTAAAAAGGGTTTCGCGCCCTTTCAAATGGCGAAAGGAATTTCGTCAAAGCCGACCTCCTCCCCGGCGATGGCGAATACGGTCGATCTTCACCTCCTCCCGAGGATCGACCAACAAAACGACACCCGCCGGATCTCCTCCCTCGGCGGGTGTTGTTGTTTTGGGCGGTCTTTCCTAGGCAGCCCACTTGCGGTGCGATCCCTGGCAATTGCAATCCTTGCGCCAAGCGACTATTTCGGCGCTCATGGACAAGAACCCCATTCACGTTATCGGCGGCGGACTTGCCGGCTCCGAAGCCGCCTGGCAGGCGGCCGAAGCCGGCGTTTCCGTTGTCCTGCATGAAATGCGTCCCGTCCGCGGCACCGATGCGCACAAGACCGACGGGCTGGCCGAGCTCGTCTGTTCCAACTCCTTCCGTTCCGACGATGCGCAAACCAATGCCGTCGGCCTGCTGCACGCCGAAATGCGGCTGGCCGGTTCACTGATCATGAGCGCCGGCGATGCGCACCAAGTGCCGGCCGGCGGTGCGCTCGCCGTCGACCGCGACGGATTTTCCGAAGCGGTCACCAAGAAGCTCGAAGCCCACCCGCTCATCACCATCCGACGCGAGGAAGTGACCGGCCTGCCGCCGGCGGACTGGGACCAGGCGATCGTTGCCACCGGCCCGCTGACGGCGCCGTCGCTCGCCCAGTCGATTGCGGACGCAACCGGCGCCGACGCGCTCGCCTTTTTCGACGCCATCGCCCCGATCGTCCATTTCGACACGATCGACATGGACATCTGCTGGTTCCAGTCGCGCTACGACAAGGTCGGCCCCGGCGGCACCGGCAAGGATTACATCAACTGCCCGATGGAGAAGGAGCAGTACCTTGCCTTCGTACAGGCACTGGTCGACGGCCAGAAAACCGAATTCAAGCAATGGGAAGGCACGCCCTATTTCGACGGCTGCCTGCCGATCGAGGTGATGGCCGAGCGCGGCGTCGAGACATTGCGCTACGGGCCGATGAAGCCGATGGGGCTGACCAATGCACACAATCCGTCTGTAAAGGCCTATGCCGTCGTCCAGCTTCGCCAGGACAACGCACTGGGCACGCTCTACAACATGGTCGGCTTCCAGACCAAGCTGAAGCATGCCGAGCAGGTGCGCATATTCCGCACCATCCCCGGGCTGGAAAACGCCGAATTTGCCCGCCTAGGCGGCCTGCACCGCAACACCTACATCAATTCGCCGACGCTGCTCGATGCGTCGCTGCAGTTGAAATCGCGGCCCGGCTTGCGTTTTGCCGGCCAGATCACCGGCTGCGAGGGCTATGTCGAGAGCGCCGCCATCGGCCTGCTTGCCGGACGTTTCGCGGCCGCCGAAAGGCTTGGCCATGCGCCGTCGCTGCCGCCCTTGACCACCGCCTTCGGCGCCTTGCTCAACCATATCACCGGTGGCCATATTGTCTCCGACGACGAGCCGGGAAAGCACTCCTTCCAGCCGATGAACGTCAATTTCGGCCTGTTCCCGCCGGTGGACGCGCCGAAGATCGAAGGCAAGCGGCTGCGCGGCAAGGACAAGACGGTCGCCAAGCGGCATGCGGTGACATCGCGCGCGCTCGCCGACTGCCGCGAATGGCTGGGGCTGCCTTTTCGGGCGGAAGCGGCGGAGTAGCTCCCTGCTTGCGGATTGCGCGGCGCAGAAGTAGGATAACATCCTACTTTGTATCGCGAGGCCAAATTCCATGGAATCCGCTGAGAAACTGTCAATCACCGTAACGCCCGCCATGGCGCGTATGATCCGCGAAAAGGTTGAAGACGGCTCCTTCGGTTCGGCCAGCGAAGTCATCCGCGCAGCGCTTCGCGCCTTCCAGCGCGAGGAGGAAGAACATGCCGAGCGCATGGCCTCGATCAGGGCGCGTGTAAAGGCGTCGATCGAGGATACGAGGCCTGGCTATACCGGAGAAGAGGTGCGCGATCATCTCCGAGGACTGTTTGCTCGGTATTCAGGCCGCGCTGATGATTCAGCGGCTTGAGGTCGACTATCGTGAAACCGCCAGAAACGATTTGGCTGACATTTTCAAGCACATCATCGAGGCCGGCGGAAATCCGGACATAGCGCTGAAATTCGTGCTTCGAATCGAAGATCGCTGCCGAAGCATCGGCAATGCACCGCGTGGCGGCCGGCCGCGCGATGACATTGCACCAGGGTTGCGAACGGTGCCGTTCGAGCACTCGGCTATTATCCCTATGTTGTCAGCGACGATCTTGTTCGCATCGTCAACATCTTCTACGGCGGTCGCGATTATGAGACGCTGATGCGCGATGGCGGATCGAGTAATCCATCGTGATGAAAAACTACTCGGCCGGGGCAATGCTCGCCGCCTGCAGTCCAGGCTTGGCGGCCTCCCCGGACTTCCTCATTGGTCATCAGCCTTCATGTGGCCGGCCAGCCTCGCGTCGCTCGCCGGAACAAAAGCCAATGCCGGCGCAGGACGCACAGCCGAGCCACATCCTTGAGAGGCGAGCGGCGGGCAGTCTCCATCTTGTCGAGATAGGCGCCCAACAGAGCCAGCGGCAGAAACGCCGGGCGCAGCGAAACCGGCAGAGCGGACGCCCCCTGCTCGAAAGCGGAAAGATGCTCGCGTGCCAGCGCGATCATCGCGGCAACGGCGCGTTCCGCGCCCGGCCCGCCGTCGCCTGTAACGAATTCTTGCGGCGAGGATCCCGCCGCTGCCAAAATGTCGGCCGGCACAAAGCACTGTCCCCGCTTGCGATGCAGCGGCAGCAGAAGCAGCAGACCGGTCATCGCCTGCGCACAACCTGCCCTGCCGGCAAGTTCGGCAAAGCGCGGTGCTTCGGCCGGATCGAGCACGATCGCCGCAAGCTGGATGAGCGCGGCGGCAGTCTCGCCGCAATAGCCTTCGAGATCGGTGCGCGACGGCATCGGGTCGTCATAGAGATCGAAGACGCGCGCTTCGAGCATATTGTCGAAAGCGGCCTTGGGCAGGCGGTGAGTGGAAATCGTCGCCTTCAGCGCGTCCGCCACGGGATGGCCAATCTCTGCCTCATCCTCTTCGGCGGCGATGACATCGCGCCACCATTGCAGCCGGACCTCGCCCGGCAGCGCTTCGCGGATGCGATCGCGTATGCCGGCAATTTCGGCGTTGAAGGCATAGAGCGAAAACAGCGCGTCCCGCTTGTCTTCGGGCGCGTAGAGCGCGGTCAGATAGCGGTCATGATCGGCGGCGCGCACCGTCTCCATGACGACTTTGGTGTTTTCGGCCACGTCAGTCGACGGCGATGAGTGCTGCGGCCACGGCGCGGTCTTCAGCCAGCAGCACATTATAGGTCCGCACCGCCGCCCCCGTCGACATCGGATCGGCGGAAATGCCCGCTTCTTTCAGTGCCGTACGCAGCGCTGCAGGCAACGGCCTCAGATCCTTGCCGCTGCCGACCAGCAGGATCTCGACCTTGGCGGCCTCGTCAAACAGCTTGGTGAAATCCGCCGCCATCAGCGCCAGCGGATCGGCCGGTTCCCAGCCATAGATGCCCGAAGGCAGGCACAGCAACGAGCCGCGATGCGACATATCGGCAAAGCGGAAGCCGCCATTGCCGTAAGCTTCGATCGGCGCGCGGCCGGGGAAATGCGCCTCGCGGATGACGATGCCTTTGGCCACTAGTGGTCCGATTCTAACTGGCGCGGCAAGCCGTGCGGCAGGCCGTCAGGTGGCTATGGCTTTGCCGCCGCCCACCGGCTTTTCCTCGTCCGACGCTGTGGCCTGCGGCCGCAACTTGAACAGGATAAGCAGCGGCGCGGCGATAAAGATCGACGAATAGGTGCCGAACACGACGCCGAACAGCATCGCCATGGTGAACGAGCGGATCACCTCGCCGCCGAACAGCACCAGCGCCAGCAGCGCCAGGATCGTCGTCACCGAGGTCAGCGTCGTCCTCGACAGCGTCTCGTTGATGGCGTTGTTCAGCAATTGCGGCAGCGGCATTCGCTTGTATTTTCGCAGATCCTCGCGAACGCGGTCATAGACGACGATCGTATCGTTGAGCGAATAACCGATGATGGTAAGGATCGCCGCCAGCGACGACTGGTTGAATTCGAGGCCGGTGATGACGAAGAAGCCGATCGTCATGACCACGTCGTGCACGGTCGCAACGATGGCGCCGACCGCGAACTGCCATTCGAAGCGGAACCAGACATAGATCAGGATGCCGAGCAGCGCGACCAGCATGGCAATGGTGCCTTGCTTGGCAAGCTCGCCCGAGACCGTCGGCCCGACCACTTCGACGCGGCGGAAATCATACTGGTCCTGCAGCTCGCCGCGCACCTTGTCGATGACGGTCTGTTCGGCGTTCTCGCCGCCCTCCTGCGTGCCGACGCGGATCAGCACGTCGTTCGGTTCGCCGAACTGCTGAACCTGCACCTCGCCGATGTTGAGTTCCGTCAGCCTGCCGCGGATGTCGGCGAGATCAGCATTGCCGGTCTTGGCCTGCACCTCGATCAGTGAGCCGCCCTTGAAATCGATGCCGTAATTGATGTCGATGGTCATGAAGCCGATGACCGACAGCACCGAAAGCACGCTGGACAGTGTGAACGTCCAGCGGCGGATGCCCATGAACGGAATTTTCGTGCCGGGTGGAATGAACGTCACTGGCGCCCGCGGCAACTCCTTCGGACGGGCGCGGCGAAGCCAGATCGACACCAGCAGGCGGGTGAAGGTGAAGGCGGTGAAGACCGTGGTCAGGATGCCGATGGCATAGGTGACGGCAAAGCCCTTCACCGGCCCGGTTCCGAGCCAGAACAGCACCACGGTTGCGATCAGCGAGGTCACGTTGGAATCGACGATGGTCGCCAGCGCCTTGCTGAAACCGGTATCGATCGCCTGAATGACCGAGCGGCCGGCACGTCGCTCCTCGCGAATACGCTCATAGATCAGCACGTTCGAATCGACCGCCATGCCGATGGTCAGCACGATACCGGCGATACCCGGCAAGGTCAGCGTCGCGCCAAGCAGCGACAGCAGCCCGACGATCATCGCGACATGCACCGCCAGCGCGATGTTGGCGAGGAAGCCGAGGAAACCGTAGGCGACGAACATGAACGCCACCACTAGGATTGACCCGATGATACCCGCGACCTTGCCGGCATGGATGGAATCCTGGCCGAGACCAGGCCCCACGGTGCGCTCCTCGATCACAGTCAGCGTCGCCGGCAAAGCGCCGGCACGCAGCAGCACGGCGAGGTCGTTGGCGCTCTCGGCAGTAAAATTGCCCGAGATTTGGCCGCTGCCGCCAAGGATCGGTTCGCGGATCTGCGGCGCCGAAATCACCTGATTGTCGAGGATGATGGCGAACAGCTTGCCGACATTCTGCGATGTCGCCTGGCCGAACCGCGTCGCTCCCCTGGAATTGAAGGTGAACGAAACCACCGGCTCGTTGGTCTGGGAGTTATAGGTCGCACTCGCTTTGTCGAGGTCTTCACCCGAGACGATGACGCGGTTCTCGATCAGATAGGGAACGGGCGGATCGTCCTGCGAATAGAGCACCGAGGACCCCGCCGGCGGGCGGCCCTTGAGCGCATCCTGCACCGGCATCGACTGGTCGACCATCTGGAAGGTCAGCTTGGCGGTCTGGCCGAGGATCTCCTTCAGCCGCTGCGGATCCTGCAGGCCCGGCACCTGGACCAGAACGCGATCGTCGCCCTGCCTTTGCACGATCGGCTCGGTGGTGCCGAGCTCGTTGACGCGGCGACCGACGACCTCGATCGACTGCGTCAGCGCCGCCGAGGTGCGGTATTTGATGCCGGCATCGGTGACGGTGAACTTGAGCAGGCCGGGCTGGGATTCATCCAGCGTCATCTCCCGGATGGAGCCGCCGCTGAACAGGCCAGCTTGCACCGGATCGGTTAATGTCTTCAACGCATTCTTGGCGGCATCGACCTGATTGGCATCGGTGATGCGGACCTGAACGCTGCGGCCCGATCCGGAAAGGCCGGTATAGCCGACCTTGGCATTGCGCAGCAGCGTTCGAATTTCGTCGCGCGTCGTCTCCAGCTGGTCCTTGATCAGATCGTTCGGATCCATCCTGAGCAGGATGTGCGAGCCGCCCTGCAGGTCGAGGCCGAGCGTCATCTGCCGCTTCGGCACCCAGTCGGGCAGCTTGGCCAGCGTGCTGGCAGAAAAAAGGTTGGGCGCAGCGAGGACCACTGTGGCGGCCACGGCCAGCCAGATCAGGATCATCTTGAAGCGCGAAAAATAAAGCATATGGCGTCGTCCGTCAGGGCGTACTGGCGGATCGTTCCGCCGACAATTCGGTTATTTCTTGGCGTTCTGGTTCGCCACCGGCTCGCCCTTGACGCGCACGTCGGCGATCGTCGAGCGCAGCGCCGTCACCTTGGTGCCGCCGCCAAGGTCGATCTCCAGCTCGTTATCGTCGATCACCTTGGTCACCTTGCCGACCAAGCCGCCGCCGGTGACAACGGTGTCGCCGCGGCGAACCGCCGCCAGCATCTCGCCGCGCTTCTTCAGCTGCGTACGCTGCGGCCGGATGATCAGAAAATACATGATCACGAAAATCAGAGCAAACGGCACGATCTGGATAAACATTGCGGACGAGTCCCCGCCGATGCCTTGGGCGTATGCCGGTGTCACGAACATCGAGGTACTCCTGAATTTTAAAAACAGCCGCCAAACCGTTCTGGGAATTTGACGGCCCCGCCAAATTTGGCCGGAATATAGTCGGTAACGTTGCCAATGCAACTGCGCGGCCGGGCAAATCGGCTGCTTTTGCGGCCTGGTGAGCCGTGTTAGAGGGTGATCCCGAAAAGCGACGCTCGGTTTTCGCAAAAGATCATGCCCGAACAAATGCTTGGGACGAGTTTCGAAACCGCTGAAATCAGGTAGGTTGGCCTGCCGCACCATCCTGAAAGCGAAACAAAAAGACAAGAGATGACCGACAGTACCATCGATACCCTGAGCCAGAAGCTCGACCGCCTGATCGAGGCGGTCGCCCGCCTCGCCCCGCCGCCGGTGCCGCAAACCGACCTGGGCGAGGCCGATTGCTTCGTCTGGCAGGCCGATCCCGGCTATCTGGAGCCGGTGCGCAAGGTCAACCGCGTCGACATCGGCCTGATCCGCGGCGTCGACCGCGTCCGCGACATATTGGTCGACAACACCGAGCGCTTCGCCTCCGGCTACGCCGCCAACAACGTGCTGCTATGGGGCGCGCGCGGCATGGGCAAATCGTCGCTGGTCAAGGCGGTGCACGCCGCGGTAAACGCTTCGGCGAAGCCCGACCTGCCGCTCAAGCTGATCGAGATCCATCGCGAAGACATCGACACGCTGCCAAAGCTGATGGGCCTGCTGAAGGCAGCGCCCTTCCGCTTCATCCTGTTTTGCGACGATCTGTCATTCGACCACGACGACACCTCCTACAAGTCGCTGAAGGCAGCGCTTGAAGGCGGCGTCGAGGGCCGCCCGGCCAACGTCATCTTCTACGCCACCTCGAACCGGCGGCATCTGTTGCCGCGCGACATGATCGACAATGAGCGCTCGACGGCGATCAATCCGTCCGAAGCGGTCGAGGAAAAGGTTTCGCTGTCGGACCGTTTCGGCCTGTGGCTTGGCTTCCACAAATGTTCGCAGGACGAATATCTCGACATGATCGACGGCTATGTCCGCCATCACAATCTCGCCATCGATCCCGAGACGCTGCGCGCCGAGGCGCTGGAATGGGCGACGACGCGCGGCAGCCGTTCGGGCCGCGTCGCCTGGCAGTTCACCCAGGATCTGGCAGGCCGGCTCGGCAAATCGCTGAAGGATTAGCCGCTCAAGGACTAACAGCAGAAGAAGCCCGCACCTTGCGGAGCGGACTTCCTCGGCGGGCTGAAGGTCAAGTGGCCCGCAAATCGCTTTCGTCTTCTATTCGAGATAGGTCGAAGGATCGACCGGCGCCGAGTTTTTGCGCACTTCGAAATGCAGTTTCGGCGAGTCGGTGGTGCCGCTCATGCCGGACAGGGCGATTTCCTGGCCGCGCTTGACCTTCTGGCCGCGCTGCACCTCGATCGAGCTGGTGTGGCCGTAGACGGTGACCAGACCGTTTTCGTGCCGCACCAGCACTGTGTTGCCGAATTCCTTGAGGCCGTCACCGGCATAGATGACGACGCCGTTTTCAGCCGCCTTGACCGGCGTCCCCTCGGGCACGGCAATGTCGACGCCGTCCTTGCCGCCGCCGAAGCTTGAGATCACGCGGCCGCGCACCGGCCAGCGCATCTTGCCGATGCCGGTTGCGTCCGGCGCCACCGCATCGTCGTCCTCGGCCTGCTGGATGACTTTCGCGTCCTTCTTTGGCGGCGTGTAGGAGGCGAGCGTCTGCGTCGGCGTGGCCTTGGCAGGCGGCTGGGTGGTGGCCGTCGTCACCGGATCGACCTTTGCCGGCTTCACGCCGGCGACGACAGCGGTTCCGCCTGCCGGCACTTTCAGGGTCTGGCCGATCTTGAGCAGTCCATCCTGCATGCCGTTCGCCTGCTTTAACGCGACGACGCCGACGCCGGTCTTTCTGGCGATGGCCGACAGCGTATCGCCTTGCTGAACCGTGTAGGTGCCGCCGGCACCGGCTGGCTTGGCCGTCGCCGAAGCCACTTTGGGCGCGGTCTTTCCATCCTTCGGCTGGCTTGCGGCAGCCGAGGCGTCCACCTGCGCGGCGGACTTGCCTTCCCTGAGCTTCGGCTGCTGCGGCAGCACGGCCACCTTCTCCGGCGCGTCGGCCGGCTGGTCGTGCCTGGTGCCATTCGCGGGCTTGGCGTCGGCGACTTTCGGCGTGGCGCCGTTGCTCGAATACGCATAGGCCGGGATGACGAGCTTCTGGCCGGTCTTCAGCCCCTTGGTCGCGCTCAGCCCGTTGACTTTCATGATGGCATCGGCCGGCACGCCGTAGCGCCGTGACAGGCCGGAAATGGTCTCGCCATCCTTGACGACGATCTCGGTTGCATGTGGCGCGCCGGCGGCCGTCGCCATGCGCGGCGCGTCGGGCTCGGCGTTCTTGAACGGCCTTGCCGCCGGTGCGACGGTGCCGGTTGCCGTCCTGTCGACACGAGGGGCGGCAGGCGCCAGGGCCGGCGCGGCAGCGGTACGCACCGGACGGGCGGCGGGTGCCAGGGCGGGAGCCGGCGGTGGCAACTGCTGTGCCGTAACCGGTTCGAGGCTTGAGCGGCTGACCGACTGGGTGTGGCTGCCGTCGATCGGCGCGGCCGCAACATCGCCCGGATAGGGCTGGGCAGCATCCTGCTTGTCGATGATGGCGCGCTGGTTGTTGGTCGAGGCGGTGAACACGTCATCGACGCTGTTGAACCGCGCCACCTGGGAACTACACCCCGTCGCAGCGCCTGCGATCATGAGGACGGCGCAGCCACGCGCCAGATTGCGTCCGTTTGCCTTCAAAACACTGAATTGCATCGCACTAACCCGCACAGACCCGGTACAACTGAGTGTGATTAAAGCGCGTTAATGTTACCGGTCGGTTAAACCTGTAGAATCAGACGCAAATTTTCTTAAAATATTCGAGGATCGAGCGCCGGGTGTGTCGAGATTCAGGTCAGGCCGAGCCGAAAATGGTGGGTTCCGAGAACCGGAGCGGAGCGTACTTTTGGGTACGTGAGCACCGGCCTACGCCGGCCATAGCCTTAACTGCCGCGACCTCTTATGAATGCTTCGGCCGGCGAAGGCCGGAAGCGGAGGAAGCCGCCATTTGCAGGCCGGCCTCACCTGAATATCGACACAGTCTAAAGCGCGTCGCGTTCGATCGGTCTCATGCGACGCGCTTCAGATTCGTGTTTTTATGCATGTCGTTACCGCAAAACCGCTGCACACTTTTGCGCGACATGCATTAGATCACCGCGGCGACACCGTGCAGGATCGGCTGCAGGCGCACCAGGCCGATATCCTCGCGTTCGAAGCGGCTGCCGACCTTGGTCAGCTTGGCCAACACCTGCTCGCCTTCGTCGGGTCCGATCGGCGCGATGACGATGCCGCCGCTCGACAATTGGTCGAGGAGAAAGCGCGGCAGGCTGTCGAAGGCCGCCCAGGCGACGATGCGGTCGAACGGCGCTTCGTTGGCCAGCCCGTTGGAACCGTCCGCCTGGCGCACGATGACATTGCCGATGGCGAGCGCCTCGAGCCGCTGCCGGGCCTGTTCGGCGAGTGTCTTGTAACGGTCGATGGTGACGATCCGCGCGGCAAGCCGCGACATCACCGCCGCCGTGTAGCCGGACCCGGTGCCGATCTCGAGCACCCGGTTGCCCGGCTCGATGGCAAGTGCCGCGATCACCGCCGCCTGCAGGTCGGCGCCTTCGATGGCCTCGCCGCATTCGATCGGCAGCATACGGTCCGACCAGGCTATCGAGTGGAAATGCGGAGACAGAAAGCCGCGCCGCGGCGTCGCCTCGAAGGCGGCGATCAGCGCCTTCGGCACCGTCCCCCTGCCGCGCAGGCGAAGCAGGAAGGCAGCGAAACCTTCGCGCTCGTCGACCGTTGCAGCGTGGTTCAAGTTCATGCGAGCGCCTTGGCCAGTTGATCGCGGATTTCATGCGCGGTGAGATCGAGCTGCAGCGGCGTCACCGACACCAGCCGATTGCGCAAGGCATGGAGGTCGGTGCCTTGCTTGCCCTCGACCGGCTCGCGGCCGAAGCGCAGCCAGTAGTAAGGCAGGCCGCGCCCGTCGCGCCGCTCGTCGACCCACAGGCTGTGGACCAGCTTGCCCTGCGAAGTGACCACAGTGCCGGCGATCTCTTGCGGCTCGCAATTCGGAAAATTGACGTTGAGCAGCACGCCGTCCGGCAACGGCATGGCAACGAGCTTTTCGAGCAGGGCCGGCGCCAGCGCTTCGGTGGTCTCGTAGGGAACGACGCGGTCCTCGCCGACATAGGAATAGGCCTGGCTGATGGCGATCGAGCGCACGCCGAGCAGCGCGCCTTCCATGGCGCCGGCGACCGTGCCCGAATAGGTGACGTCGTCGGCGATGTTGGCGCCGGAATTGACGCCGGACAGGATCAGGTCAGGCGCTTCGGGCAGGATCTTCTTCACGCCCATGATGACACAGTCGGTCGGCGTTCCGCGCACCGCAAAGTGCTTTTCGCCGATTTTCCTGAGCCGCAGCGGCTCCGAGATCGACAGCGAATGCGCATAGCCGGACTGATCCTGTTCCGGTGCCACCACCCAGACGTCGTCCGACAGCGTGCGGGCGATGCGTTCGAGCGACGCAAGGCCCTCGGCATGGATGCCGTCGTCGTTAGTCAGGAGGATGCGCATGAGACCGCCTTTGCAGAATTGGATTGACGGCAGCGCTCTACGATACCCCCCTCTGTCCTGCCCTCTTTTCCACCACTTGGCATCTCCCCCTCAAGGGGGGAGATCGGCAATTCCGTAGCCGCCGCCTTCCTTGCTACGCCAACAGTTGGCGAAAGCTGTGATGACGGCGCAATCTCCCCCCTTGAGGGGGAGATGTCCGGCAGGACAGAGGGGGGCGCGAAGGAACGCGGGGCCGACAAGCTTGTCACTTCGATGATTCGATCTTTGCGAGACCGCCCATGTAAGGCCGAAGCGCTTCAGGAATGGTTACGCTGCCGTCCTCGTTCTGGTAATTTTCGATGACGGCAATGAGAGCGCGACCGACGGCGGTGCCGGAACCGTTCAGCGTGTGGACGAAGCGGTTGCCCTTGCCGTCCTTGTCCTTGTAGCGGGCGTCCATGCGCCGCGCCTGGAAATCGCCGCATACCGAGCACGACGATATCTCGCGATAGGCATTCTGGCCGGGCAGCCAGACCTCGATGTCGTAGGTCTTGCGCGCGCCAAAGCCCATGTCGCCGGTGCACAGCGTCACGGTGCGGAACGGCAGGCCGAGCCGCTTCAGCACCTCCTCGGCGCATTCGGTCATGCGCTCATGCTCGGCAACCGAAGTCTCCTGGTCGGTGATCGACACTAGCTCGACCTTGTAGAACTGGTGCTGGCGCAGCATGCCGCGCGTGTCGCGCCCGGCCGAACCCGCCTCCGAACGGAAACAAGGCGTCAGCGCGGTATAGCGCAGCGGCAGTTTTTCATGCGGCGTGATTTCCTCGCGGACAAGGTTTGTGAGCGGCACTTCGGCTGTGGGGATGAGACCGAAACGGTTTCTCAAGTCATATTCGAGACCGCCGATTTCAGCCTCGACGATCTCGACCCGAGCACCGTGCGAAATGTCGTGTAAGAACCTTGCAATAAAATGTTCAAGCTCGTTAGGCGTATGCTGCGGATTGCTTCGAATCCACGCACTCACCAATTTCGGTAACGCATCGGTTAGATCATCGGCCCACCCTCCTCTCCGAGGGTCCGTAAAAAACAAATCGTCTTCGAACTTCGGCAGCTGCCCGGTGCCGAAAAGCACCTCGTCACGCACCATCAGTGGCGGCTGAATCTCCTCATAGCCATGCTCGGTCGTGTGCAGGTCGAGCATGAACTGGCCGAGCGCGCGTTCCATCCGCGCCAGGCCGCTTTTGAGCACGGTGAAGCGCGAGCCGGAAAGCCGTGCTGCCCGCTCGAAATCCATCATGCCGAGCGCTTCGCCGATCTCGAAATGCTCCTTCACCCAGTTCGGCCGCGTCGGCACCTCGCCGACGACGCGCTTGACGACGTTGTCGTGCTCGTCCTTGCCGACCGGTACGTCGTCGAACGGCACGTTTGGCAGCACTGCCAGCGCATCGTTCAGCGCCTTGTCGAGCTCGCGCTCGCGCGCCTCGCCATTCTGGATGAAGGCCTTGATCTCGCCGACCTCGGCCTTCAGCCTTTCGGCAAGAGCTGCATCGCCCGAGCGCATGGCATTGCCGATCTCCTTCGATGCGGCGTTGCGGCGTTCCTGCCTGGTCTGCAGCTCGGTCAGATGCTCGCGCCGCGCCTCATCCGCGGCGATCAGGTCGTCGACCGTGGACTGCGCATCCCCGGCCGACCACGAGCGCTTCTGGAGCGCTTCGACAAGGGCCTTCGAGTTGTCGCGAATCCATTTGATGTCAAGCATGGTCTGTTCGTCCTCGGCACGGCGGTTTCGGGGTAAGGAAATGCCCAAAACAAAGACCAGAGGGCGTAAACCGCATCCCTGATCGATGCAAGATGTCAAGCCGAGTTCCTTCGCGCCCCCCTCTGTCCTGCCGGACATCTCCCCCTCAAGGGGGGAGATCGGCAGCTTCGCCGACGGCTTGCTTTTTCAGCGCCGGAGATCTGCGAAAGCCGCGATGACGGCCGATTTCCCCCCTTGAGGGGGAGATGTCCGGCAGGACAGAGGGGGGCGCTGTCCCGCCGACATTGATGTCGGCAGCACTCGCAACATTTGGTCGAAAGGAATCTGAACCAAAAAACCCGCCTCAGTGGGCGGGTCCTCGGCGCCGAATCAGCACCATACCCAAATTAATAGCATAGCTGCCGGCACAAAGCAAGAACAAAATACGACAGTGCCGGCGAAAGACCACTCGCCCCCAACTACGTCGAAGACGCGTCTGCCGGCTTTTCGGCCACCTCTTCGGTGGCGTCCTGCTTTTCGCGGGCCACACGGTCGCGCTCCTTGCTGCGTTCGATCAGCCGGGCCGACCAGATCGAGACCTCGTAGAGCAGGATCGTCGGAATGGCGAGGCCGATCTGGCTCATCGGGTCGGGCGGCGTCAGCACCGCCGCCACGACGAAGGCGATGACGATCGCCCATTTGCGCTTCTCGGCCAGGGCCGTGGACGACAGCATGCCGACCCGCGTCATCAGGCTTGTCACCACCGGCAGCTGGAACACCAGGCCGAAGGAGAAGATCAGCGTCATGATCAGGCTGAGATATTCGGACACTTTCGGCAGCAGCGAAATCTGCACCTGGTCGTTGGTGCCGGTCTGCTGCATGGCGAGGAAGAACCACATCACCATCGGCGTGAAGAAGAAATAGACCAGCGACGCGCCCATCAGGAACAGGATCGGCGAGGCGATCAGGAACGGCAGGAAGGCGTTGCGCTCGTTTTTGTAGAGGCCGGGCGCGATGAATTTGTAGATCTGCGTGGCGATCAGCGGAAAGGCGATGACCATGCCGCCGAACATGGCGAGCTTGACCTGGGTAAAGAAGAACTCCTGTGGCGCCGTATAGATCAGCTCGACCTTGTGCGGGTCGAGCCCGGCCCATTGGGTCGCCCATCTGAACGGAATGACCAGAAGGTTGAACAGCCGCTTGGCGAAAAAGAAGCAGACCAGGAAGGCAACAAAAAAACCGCCAATCGACCAGATCAGCCGCCGGCGCAACTCGATCAGGTGCTCCATCAGCGGAGCCGACGATTTTTCTATCTCGTCCTTTTCCTTGTCCGAAACGCTCACTTGGCGGCTCCCGCCGTTTTCCTGGCGGCCGGCTTCTTCGTTGCTGACGCCGGCTTCTTCGCTGCTGACAACTGCGCTTTTTGCTCAGCTTTTGCGGCAGGCTTTGGCGCAGCGGTCTTTGCCGGCTTGGCCGGGACGGCGGCCGCGGCTTTCGCGGGCGCTGGCTTCTTCTTTGCCGCAGGTGCTTTTTTCGGCACGGCCGCTGCAGCCGTTTGCGCCTGCACTGCCGGCGCTACGACGGACTCGTCCGTCATCGCCGGAAAGATCGGCGTGGCCGGCGTCGGCTCCGGCGGGCTGACGCCCGGCATCGTCGTTGCGCCGTTCTTAAGCGGCTCGGCCGCCTGCTCCGTCGAAGCGGCGGCATCGACGGCCGGCTTGGGTTTCATCACTGCGTCGACGCCGGAACGGACGTCGGCGGCGGCCTGCTCGAATGGATTGAGCTGCTTCCTGATCTCGGCTGCCGGATTGAGGCTTCTCAGCGAATCGACCGACTTCTTGACGTCGTCGAGCTCGGCTTCCTTCAACGCATCGTTGAACTGCCGCTGGAAATCGGACGCCATGCTCCGCAGCTTCGCAGTTGTGCGGCCGAAGGTGCGCAGCATGTTGGGCAAATCCTTGGGCCCGACGACCACGATCATGACGATCGCGATCACCAGCATCTCGGTCCAGCCGACTTCGAACATGGCTATACGTTCCGACTCAAGTTTTGGCCGACTAAAGTTTTGGGCTCAGCTTTTGCTGGCCTTTTCCTTCGGTACCGAAACGGTTTCGTCGGAACGGTGTTCGACGGTGCGCTTGTCCTCGGCTGTCTCGTCGTCGGCCATGCCCTTCTTGAAGCTCTTGATGCCCTTGGCCATGTCGCCCATCAACTCGGGGATCTTGCCGCGGCCGAACACCAGCAGCACGATCACCAGAACGATCATCCAGTGCCAAATCGAAAATGAACCCATAGCAAATCTCTCTCGAACGGTTTCCCAGACGCTGATCTATGCGCTTTCGGGTTCGGATTCAAACAGAACTGCGACAGAGTTCATGAATGAGTCGCCGAAGTCACGCACTTTCGGCACGGCGGCCCGCTACCAATCGGCGCAGTTCCATCCTGCCTGTGGCTTTAAGATGGCGCTCGGCTCAATCTTCCGTGACGCGCGGCGTCAAAAGGCCGAGTTCTTCGAGGTCGATGTCGGTCAGCGGATCCTCGTCGTCGGTGAGCGCATCGGGGTCGGCCGGCGGCAGCGGCACCGAGAAATTCGACGGCATGCGGCCGGACAGCAGCCCCGCACCCTTCAATTCCTCCATGCCGGGGAGATCGCGTATCTCCTCCAGTGCGAAATGGTCGAGGAAAATGTCGGTCGTGCCATAAGTGACGGGACGGCCGGGCGTGCGACGCCGGCCGCGCATCCTCACCCATTCGGTCTCCATCAGCGTGTCGAGCGTCCCCTTTGACGTCTCGACGCCGCGGATGTCCTCGATCTCGGCGCGCGTTACCGGCTGGTGGTAGGCGATGATCGCCAGCACTTCGAGGGCAGCGCGGGACAGCTTGCGCTGCTGCACCGTGTCACGGCTCATCAGGAAGGCGAGGTCGCCGGCGGTGCGAAACGCCCAGGCATCGCCGACGCGCACCAGATTGACGCCGCGCCGCGCATAGATCTGCTGCAGTTCGGCCATTGCCGCGGCAATGTTGATGCCGTCGGGCAGTCGCGAAGTGAGCTGTTTTTCGCTGACCGGCTCGGCGCTGGCGAATACGATCGCCTCGGCCATCCGTACGGCCTCCGCCATATGCAGCCGCTCGCCAGGATTCCGCGACAAATTCTGCCCCTGATTTTGTGCCGGGTTTTCGGCGACCGCGCCTTGCTCGGCATCGTCGTCGACCTTGAACGGAATGACCGAAGCGTTGGCGCGTTCGCTCATGGTGTTACCTCGACTATCTTGATGGCCTGGGCGCGGCCGCGCAGATAAAGCGGCGCGAACACCTGGTCCTGCCGCATTTCCATCTTGCCTTCGCGCACCAGTTCCAGCGTCGCCGCAAACGAGCTGGCAACCGCGGTGCGCCGCTCTTCCGGGCCGGCCAGATATTCGACCAGGAAACTGTCGAGCGCCGTCCAGTCGCGCAGCGACCCGATCAGCCTGGTCAGCACGTCGCGCGCATCCTTGAGCGACCACACGCCGCGCCTGGCGATCGTCACATGGGTTATTGCCTGCTTCTGGCGCTGCTGGGCATAGGCGGTCAACAGGTCGTAGAGCGAGGCCGAATAGGCATTGCGCTTCTCGACGATGACCATTTCCGGCATGCCGCGTGCAAACACGTCTCGTCCGAGCCGGTTGCGGTTGACCAGCCGTGCCGCCGCGTCGCGCATCGCCTCCAGCCGCTTCAGCCGGAACTGCAGCACCGCCGCCAGCTCCTCGCCGCTTTCGCCTTCGTCGCCGGGCTGCTTGGGGATCAGAAGCTTCGACTTGAGGAAAGCCAGCCATGCCGCCATCACCAGGTAATCGGCAGCAAGCTCCAGCCTCAGCGCCCTCACCTTCTCGACAAAGGCCAGATATTGCTCGGCCAGCGCCAGGATCGAGATGCGCGACAGGTCGACCTTCTGGTTGCGGGCAAGATGCAGCAGAAGATCGAGCGGACCTTCGAAACCGGCCACATCGACGACCAACGCCGGATCGCCGGTCAGCCGGGAATCGTCGTTCTCGGCCCACAAGCGGTCCATCGGTGCGGCCTTGCCGGCCTTCAGGTCCAATGTTTCCGCCACTTCGCTTCCTTTGATGCTAGGCCACCGCGTCGAAATAACTGGCAAATTCGGCCCGAATCTCGGTCTCGTCCGCCACGTCGCGGTTCCTGATATAGGTCAGCGCCCGCTCCGCGCGCTCAAACGACTTGCCTTCCAGCCCGGTCGTGCGCGATGCAATGCCGGCCATCTCCTCGAACACGCCGTTGCAGTGAAGGACCAGATCGCAGCCCGCCGCAAGGATCGCCGCCGCCTTTGACGGGAAATCCCCAGAAAGTGCCTTCATCGAGGTGTCGTCGCTCATCAACAGCCCGTCGAAGCCGATTTCGCCGCGGATGATCTTTTCGATGACCTTGCCGGAAGTCGTGGCCGGGTTCTTCGGGTCGATCGCGCTATAGACGACATGCGCCGTCATCGCCATCGGCAAATGGTTGAGCTCCCTGAACGGGGCAAAATCATGCCGCTGCAGGTCGCCGATCGAGGCGTCGACGGTCGGCAGTTCGAAATGCGTATCGGCGAAGGCCCTTCCATGACCGGGAATATGCTTCATCACCGGCAGCACGCCGCCCGCTATCAGGCCTTCCGCCGCGGCGCGACCCAATTCGATGACGGCGCGCGGCTCCTTGCCATAGGCGCGCGCGCCGATAACGTCGCTGGCGCCCTCGATCGGCACGTCGAGCACCGGCAGGCAATCAGCCGTGATGCCGTAGCGCAGCAGGTCGAAGGCATGCAGCCGCGCCATCAGCCATGCGGCACGGGTGCCGGCGTCATGGTCGTCGCGCCACAAGACGCCGAGTGCACCGGCAGCCGGATAGTTCGGCGCCAGCGGCGGCCGTAGGCGCTGCACCCGCCCGCCCTCCTGGTCGACGAATACCGGCGCGTCCGCACGCCCGACGCAGTCGCGCATCGCGGCGACCAGATCGCGGATCTGCTCGGTCTCGCCGATATTGCGCGCAAACAGGATGAAGCCCCACGGGCATTCGTTGCGATAGAAACGGATCTCGTCGCGGGTCAGTGATTTCCCGGCGCAGCCGAGGATCATGGATTTTGATTCGGTCATGCGGAACAGTTTAGAGCTTCGCGCCGACAAAGGGAATCGCCCACAATTGCCATCAGAGGTTTCCGTTCACGCAAAAAAGCCGGCGCGGACGCCGACTTTTCGAGAGGTTTTGGTGCCTAGTGGGACACGAAGCAATTGCCGCCGGCAGCCTTGTAGCTGGTGCACAGTTTGATCGCCTCGTTGCGAGACTGCGCCGGAACGCGGACGCGGTAGAAGGTGCCCTTGCCGGCGATCTCGGCCTTGACGATGTTGGCGGTGCGGCCGGAAAGCACGCTGCCGTAGCGGCGCTGCAGATCCTGGTAAGTCGCCTGGGCGCTTTCGACTGTCGGCTGCGAAGCGATCTGTATCGACCACGAACCAGCCCCGGCCGCGGCCGGATCGATGGAAGCAACCTGATCGGGCTTGACCTCGCCAACCACATCGACCGGTTGGTCGGACGGACGCTGCGGCGCCACCGGAACCGTGGCCGGGGTGCTGGCGGACTGCTTGCTGGCTGACGGCTTAGCTTCAGCCTTTGTGTCGGGCTTGGGCGCCGGCTGCAGCTTGGAGGTTTCGGCCTGATCGCCGCTCGCCTGGTCGCCACTCGGCTGGTCGCCAATCTTCGGATCACTTGTGATTTGGTCGATCAGGGGCACGGTGCCGGTCTGCGCGGCGGCGTCGGCCTGGGCCGACGGAGCGACATGCTGCGGCGCCGGATCGGCCGGCTCGGCAGCAGCCATCTGCGGGGCGGCAGGCGCCGGATCCTCGCGCGCCACCAGCGAACCGTCAGGTTTCACGACCATGGTCCGTACCTTGCGCGGCGCAACGGCGACGATCTCGGGGGTTGCACCCTTCTCGGCCTCCTGCAGAACCTGCGCGATGCGATCCTCGGACTTGGGTGCCGGTGCGGCGACGGTTTCGGTAGCGCCAGCCGCATTGGCGCCAAGCGCATTGGTGTCAGGCGCGCTGGTGTCACGCGCGTTGGTGCCAGACGCATTGCTATCAGACGCCTCGGTGCCGGGCGCGTCGATATCGTCCGCGGCATCGGGGTCATTGGGCGAAAGATCGACGACGCGGCTCTCCGGTTCGTTGGCTTTCAGGTCCACGGGCTCTTCGGTGTTGGTGACCAGCTTCTGCTGAACCGGCTCGGCGGGCTTGGCGCCCTTGACCACAGCGTCATAAACCTTGTTGTCCTGGTTCGGCACGACGGTGCCGCCTGGATTTTCCGGCTTGATCTTGATCGGCCTGTTGTCGGCCTTGACGATAACCGGCGCATCGCCGCCGCTCTTGCCGCCGAGGGTCAACGCAAAGGCGCCAAGGCCTCCGGCGATCGCCACGGCGCCGACCACCGCTCCTATCAGCAGCCCGCGCCTGCGCGGCTGCCTTTCGGCCCCGCGTTCGGCAAGGCCCGGAACCGACATCTCCTCGTCCAGTTCGGGATCGTAGTCGAGCTCATCGAAGGTGAAATCGTCGGCCTGCGAAACCGGCTGGCCACCGGGCAATGGGCCCAGATCGAAACCGTCCGCTGCATCGGCATAGGAAGCGGCCGCCGCGCTGACGGGGGCTTCCGCAGGCTTGGCGCCATAGGCGCGCGTCTCGCTACGATCTTGCTTGTAGCCAGACGCGAAGCCGGCATCGTATTCATCGTCATAGCCAGCACTGCGCACCGGGGCAGGCGCGATGTCAGTTGCATTCATTTCGGTGAGAAGGCTGGCAAAATCGGCATCGAGATCGTCGTAGGCGGGCGCCACCGGCTCGTCATCGTCGAAGTTGAGCTCCGGAATGTCGAGATCGTCCGCCAGCGCCACCACGCGCTCGGGCACGTCGACCGTCTCGACATCGGGCATCTCGTCATAGGCGGAAGGCTGTTGATGCGAGGTTGGTGCAGCTTCCGTGTAGGCGGGCCGATCTTCATAGGACGGCCTCTCTTCGACCGGTGCGGCCCGATAGGACGGCGTTGCGGCCGGCTGCGGCGGTGGTGCCGGACGCGCCGAAGCCACCGGCTGGCTTGCAAAAGCGGGCTGAGGCTGTGCGACCGGTGTCACGCGGCTCCACGAGCGGGCCGGCTCGGGCGGTGTGGCGCGTGTTGTCAGCCAGTTCAGCGCATCGAGCGGGTCTTCCTCGGCAGCAGCTGCCGCACTCTTGTCGGCCGAGTCGTGATCCAGGCCGATATTCCTGGCGAAGTCGGCATCGAGCGCATCGCTGTCGAGATCATCCGCGCGTCCGGCAGCGGCTTCGACACCGAAATCCTCGCCTTCAAGCTCATCGAGGAGGACACTGCCAAGATCGGCGTCATCGGCGGCACTGGACTGCTGCGGCTCAGCGGGCTCGTGCTCGTCGAGTTCCCAATCCAGCTCGTCGACAGCATGCACCGGTTCGTTGGCGACGTCTTTGACCGCCGCCATTGGCTGTTCAGCGGCCACTGCTGGCTTCTGAACTACCGGCGCGATAGGCTGCTGAACAGCCATCACGGGCTTCTGGGCAGTCTGCGGGCTTGTCTGAGGTTCGTTGACCGCTTGTGCCGGCCGTGTGCTCATCGCACCGAGCAGCGCGTTCAGTTCGTCTTCCAGGCTGCGTTCCTCAGCCACTGGGGCCGTCGGGACGACAGCGGCCGGCGCCACTGGTTCGGCCGCAACTTGCGCCATGGGTTCTTCGGCTTCCTCGGCAGGCGCATCGTCGAAGCTCAGATCGAAATCGTCGTCGAACGCCGCTTCAGCGGCCGCGCCGGAAAGCCGGGCGGCCTCTGGCTCTTCGATCGACTGCTCTTCGATAAACTCTGGTTCTTCGATTTCGGCAGGCCCGTTCGAGCGAACATCGAAGTCCATGTCGACATCGGCCATGGCATCATCGAATTGGCCGGCAAGATCCTCATCGGCCGAAACCGCCTCAACCGGCGATGACGTGGCGGCGACGTTTTCCGCCGGCTCATGCTCGTCGAACATCAGCTCGTCTTCGAGCGAGCTTGCAACGGCATCGTCGAACTCGTCATCGAACGCGGCCGCTTGCGCGGCGGTTTCAACGGCGACGGTCTGCTCCATCGGCTCATGCTCTTCGAGCATCAGCTCGTCTTCGAGCGAACTTGCCACGGCGTTGTCGAACTCATCGTCGAAGGCGGGCTCGTCGACCGGCTCGATCGCCTCGGCTGCGGCCCTGGGTTCATCCTCGCCGGTCACCGCGATCTTGGCCGTCACACCGTCGTCGTGCCGAAAATCCTGGTCGAGCGAGGCGGCAAGTTCGTCGTCACTCGAAAGGTCGTCCTCGAACGGCGACACGTCTTCGAGCGAGCCGGCGACGGCGTTATCGAAATCGTCGTCGAGCTCCGGCTCGACGGCGGGAGCGAACGCCCTTTCGGGGGCGGAGGCAATTTCGTCGGCGGCAACAGGAGTGGCTGCAACAGGAGCAGCATCATCCGCCGCACTGTCGTCGAACGCGAAATCCTGTTCGAACGAGGCAGCAAGCGCGTCCTCCATTTCGTCGGCGGCGGCCGGTTCGGGTGTCGGCTCGCGAAGCTTGGCAGGGGAAGCATTGTCGTTGGCGTCGGCGCCGAATTCGCCCATCAACTCCTTCTCGAGATCGATCTCGAAATCGCCCTCGTCCACCGACGGTTCGGCGGCAGCGGTTTTCGACTGGGCCGGGGTTTGCGGTTTGACCGGCTGGCGCGGGTCGAACCCCATGATCCTGGTCAGTTCCGCGAACGGATCATCGTTGGCGATGTCGTTGTGGTCGGCTGCTCTCAGCTGGGTTCTGTCTGCCATTATTGTTCCCGAACTCGCACTCATTCGGACGCCATGGACGTCGCGTAGGGTTGGCCCTTACCAGCGCAATGTGGGCAAAAGGTGACAGGTTTTTTACTCAAACCTAACGCATTTCGGTGGGCGCATTGGCTCCGATCAGCGTCAGGCCGGACGTCAAAACGTCCGAAACAGCCTGCACCAGCCCTAGTCTGGCATGCGTCAATTGTCGGTCGTTAACCTTAACAAAACGTAAGTCGGGATTATCGGTGCCCCGGTTCCAGTGTCCGTGGAAGCTGGAAGCGAGTTCGTAGAGGTAAAATGCCAGCCGGTGGGGCTCGAGCGCGAGCGCCGCGGCTTCGATCAGCCGAGGATATTCGGCGAGCTTCCTGATCAGGCCGATCTCCCCCTCATCGGTCAGCAAAGCCACTTCGGCGGCCAGCTGGTTGCGGTCGAACATGGCCTCGCCCAATTGCTCGCTCGCCTGCCGGAATACCGAATGGCAGCGCGCCGAGGCATACTGCACGTAGAACACCGGATTGTCCTTCGACTGCTCGGTTACCTTGGCGAAGTCGAAGTCGAGCGGCGCGTCGTTCTTGCGGTAGAGCATCATGAAGCGGATCGGGTCGCGGCCGACCTCCTCGACCACTTCGCGCAAGGTCACGAACTCGCCCGACCGCTTCGACATACGCACCGGCTCGCCGGCGCGAAACAGCCTCACCAACTGGCAAAGCAGCACGGTAAGCTTGACCTCGTCGCCGGCAATCGCCCGGGCAAGCGCTTCCAGCCGCTTCACGTAGCCGCCATGATCGGCGCCAAGCACATAGATCAGGTCGACGAAGCCGCGATCGACCTTGTCCTTGAGGTAGGCGACATCGGCGGCGAAATAGGTGAAGGTGCCGTCCGACTTGACCAGCGCCCGGTCCATGTCGTCGCCGACCGCGGTCGAGCGGAACAGCGTCTGCTCGCGGTCCTCCCAGTCGTCCGGCTTCTCGCCCTTGGGCGGCGGCAGCTTGCCCTTGTAGATGTGGCCCTTCAGCGTCAGGTCGCTGATCGCCGAGCGTATCTTGCGGGCGTTGTTCGCATGCAGCGTCCGCTCGGAGAAGAAGACGTCGTGATGCACGTTGAGCAGCGCCAGATCCTCGCGGATCATCGCCATCATCGCGTCGATCGTCCTGTCCTTGACGATGGCAAGCGCCTCCTCGTCCGGCATCTGCAGCAGGGAGCGGCCGAATTCGCTGGCCAGCGCCTGACCAACGGGGATCAGATAGTCGCCTGGATAAAGCCCGGCCGGAATGTCGCCGATCTCATCGCCGAGCGCTTCGCGGTAGCGCAGCATGACTGAGCGTCCGAGCACGTCGATCTGCGAACCGGCATCGTTGATGACGTATTCCTTGGTCACGTCGTAACCGGCGAAGGCTATCAGATTGGCCAGCGCGTCGCCGACTACAGCACCCCGGCAATGGCCGACATGCATCGGGCCGGTTGGGTTGGCCGAGACATATTCGACATTGGTTTTCTTGCCGTCGCCGATAGTCGAGCGGCCATAGTTGCGGCCTTCGCCGAGCAGCGCCGTCAGATGCGCCTGCCAGAAGCCGTCCTTGAGCCTGAGATTGACGAAGCCCGGGCCGGCGATCTCGGCGGCCGCGATATCCTCGTCGGCGCGCAGCGCCTCGGCCAGCCTTTCGGCCAGCGCACGCGGGTTCTGGCCGGTCGGCTTGGCCAACACCATGGCTGCGTTGGTCGCGAGATCGCCATGGCTGGCATCGCGCGGCGGCTCGACGGCGATGCGCGACAGGTCCGGCGACACGCCATCCTTGTCTTTCAAATCAAGCGCTTCGACGGCCTTTATGATTCGCGCGTTGAAATCGGCGAAGATGTTCATTGCTGTGGCTCTGACGGTTTTGCAGGGATCCGGCTCGTTGGCCGGCAAAATCGCGCCCGCCCTAGCTCAAATCCGGCGTATGGTCAAACAAACGCCTGTGTTCCTTGAGCGCATAAGTGTCCGTCATGCCGGCTAGGAAATCGGCAACACTGCGCGCCTTGACGCGGTCCTCTGCCCGGTCGAGCCCTTCGCGCCAGCCATCCGGCATAGCGCGCGGATCGGCGAAATAGACGTCGAACAGGTCCCTGACGATCTGGTCGGCATCGGCGCGCACCCGCATGACCTCCGCATGCCGGTAGAGGTGCTTGTAGAGAAAGGCCTTCAGCTCCTTTTCCAATACGGCCGTCTCGGCGGAGAAGCTCACCATCGGCTCGCCGGCCGCCCTTACCGCTTCGGCGCTGCCGGGCTTGATGCGCGCCAGATTGGCTGTCGTCGAGACGATCACGTCCTCGACCATGATGGTGATCTGCCGGCGCATCAGCTCGTGGCCGGTGCGTACGTCATCGAGCGCCGGATAGCGCTGACGCACGCCCTTGAGGATCGACCCCGGCAGCGAGACGCCCTCCAGCATATCCAGCGTCAACAGCCCTGCCCTCAAGCCGTCATCGATGTCGTGGGTGTTGTAGGCGATGTCGTCGGCAATCGCCGCACACTGCGCCTCGATACCAGCGAAGCGGTCGAGTTCGAGGTCGTGCAGTTCGGAATAGTCGCGGATAGCCTGCGGCACCGGCCCCTTCAGCCCTTTGCCCTTGGCATCGGTCAGCGGGCCATTGTGCTTGACCAGCCCCTCCAACGTTTCCCAGGTGAGGTTCAGCCCATCGAACTCGGCATAGCGCCGCTCCAGCCGCGTCACCACACGCAGCGACTGCGCATTGTGGTCGAAGCCGCCCCAGGCGGCCATCTTCTCGTTCAGCGCGTCCTCGCCGGTATGGCCGAAGGGCGTGTGGCCGAAGTCGTGCACCAGGGCCACCGCCTCGGCCAAGTCCTCGTCGCCGCGCAGTGCCCGCGCCAGAGCGCGTGCGATTTGCGCTACCTCGATCGAATGCGTCAGCCTCGTGCGGTAATGGTCGCCTTCGTGCGCGACAAACACTTGCGTCTTGTGCTTCAGCCGGCGGAACGCCGTCGAATGGATGATGCGGTCGCGGTCGCGCTGGAACGGCGTACGCGTCGGGCTTTCCACCTCGTCGAACAGCCGCCCGCGCGACTTCGCCGGGTCGCTGGCATAGGCCGCGCGCGGTCGATAGCCGAATCCGATGTCGCCAAACTCGTTGGTCATAGCGTATGCCGCAGTTGACTTGCCCCGTCGCGCTTCATACCTATCATACGAAACCGAATGCAAGGTGACGCCCATGGGCGCTGATGCCAAGACCGCCATGAAAGTCGAGATGACCGACGCCGCCGCCAGGCGGATCGCCAAGATTGTGGCGAGCGAAGCCGGTAAGACGGCCCTGCGCGTTTCGGTCGAGGGCGGCGGCTGTTCCGGCTTCTCCTACAAGTTCGACCTGGTCGACAGGCGCAATGACGACGACGTCGCCATCGAAAAGGACGGCGCCACCGTCCTGATCGACGACCTGTCGCTGGTCTATATGGGCGGCTCGGTGATCGATTTCGTTGACGATCTGATGGGCCAGTCGTTCCAGATCAGAAACCCCAATGCGGTCGCCTCCTGCGGCTGCGGCACCAGCTTCTCGATCTAGAAATGCCCGACATCGGCGCGGTCCGTCAGGTCGCGCTTTCCGCCGGGCGCGACCTCGATGCGACGCTGGCGTTCTGGCGCGAGGTGCTCGGCATGAACCTGCATGCGCGTTTCGATCCGCCGGGCATCGCCTTTATCATGGCCGGTGACGTGCGCCTGCTTTTCACCGACGGCCTGCCTGCCGGCACCGTCTATCTCGACATATCGGGCCTCGACGAGTTCCACGCTTCGGCAAGGGTCGCCGGTGTTCCCTTCACCGCGCCGCCGGCGCTCGTCCATCGCGACACCGAAGGCCTGTTCGGCCAGGCGGGGGAAAGCGAATGGATGGCCTTCCTAAAGGACCCGGCAGGCAATACGATCGGCCTTGTCGAACGTCATCCACCGGATCGCTAGTCTCCGGACCACCAGCCTATCGAGGCCGTCATGAAAATCGTCACCTGGAACATCAACGGCGTTCGCGCCCGCATCGGCAATTTGACCCATTGGCTGACGGAAAGCGCGCCCGACATCGCCTGCCTGCAGGAGATCAAGACGGTCGACGAGCAGTTTCCCCGCGCCGAGATCGAGGCGCTCGGCTACAATGTCGAGACTTACGGCCAAAAAGGCTTCAACGGCGTCGCCATCCTGTCGAAGCTGCGTTTCGACGAGGTCAATCGCGGCTTGCCGGGCGACGATGCCGACGAGCAGGCGCGTTTCATCGAGGGCGTGTTCTCGACCGACAAGGGCGCCTTGCGCGTTGCCTCGATCTATCTGCCGAACGGCAACCCGATCGACGACGAGAAGAAGTTCTCCTACAAGCTTTCCTGGATGGCGCGACTTGAGCGCTGGGCCGAGGAGCGGCTTGCTTTGGAAGAGCCGCTGGTCCTGGCCGGCGACTACAATGTCATTCCCGAGCCGATCGACGCGAAGTATCCGGAAAACTGGCTAAGCGATGCACTGTTCCAGCCCGCGACGCGGCAGGCGTTCCGGCGGCTGAAGAATCTCGGCTTCACCGAAGCCGTGCGTGCCGTCACCGACGCCCCGGACATTTTTACGTTCTGGGACTATCAGGCCGGCGCCTGGCAGAAGAACAACGGCATTCGCATCGACCATTTGCTTCTGTCGCCCGAAGCCGCCAACTGGTTTTCCTCGGCTTCGATCGAAAAACAGGTGCGCGCCTGGGAAAAACCCTCCGACCACGTGCCGGTGGCGATCGATCTGGCGCTGCAGCCGGCCTGACCGCAGCTGCTGTCCGGCGGCACATTGATAAGTTGACCTCTTATCGCCACAAATCGCGTGCTTGATGAGAAATCATCATGGTGGCTGGGGTTCCCATGACTACTCGATTTGCACTCTGCCCGATCGGCTGCGCGCTTGCGATGGCGGTGGCGACGCCGGCTTTTGCCGATGCAGAGTGCCTGGCTAACGGCAAATCATTCCAGATCGGCCGGGTCGCCTGCCTGACGCTTGCCGGCCAAAGCTACCTCGCCCGTTGCGAGATGGTGCTCAACAACACGTCCTGGACAAAGCAGCGGGATGGCTGCCCGGAGAACACGCTGGCCCCACATCTGCAGGGCACGCCGATCTCAACACCGGCGCCCAGCGGCATGCCGGCGGAACCGACCGACAATTGATTTCAAAACGGAAATTCTGCCGACCTACTGGTCGCCGCCACCCTTGGTGAGGATGTCGTCGGCCAGCGAGATCGCGGTGCGGCGGTCGGCTTCGCCGGCGGCCGCAAACGCTTCTTCCTGCATGCCGCGGATCCATGGCTGGTCGGCGGGTGAGGCCCGTTCGAGCGCCGCGGTCATCATCGCCAGCCCCCGCACGATCTTGCCGCTTTGGAAAAGCAGGTTGCCGAGCGTCGCCTGCGCGCCCGCATGGCCCTTTTCGGCCGCCAGCTGGAACCAGCGTCCGGCCTGCTTGACGCTGGCCTTGACGCCGCCCTCACCCTTGAGGAACATCTGGCCCATCTCGAACTGGGCGTTCGGATTGCGGTAGTTGGCGGCGGCACGCATGTAATATTCCTGGGCCGCCACCTCGTTCTCCTCGACGGGGCTGCCGGGAATGCCCTTCCTCAGATAGTCGCCAAGCGCCACCAGCGCGTCCGAAACATAGCTTTCCTCGGGCGAACCGGGCTCGACATCCTGGTCGACGATCTCGCTGAAGAACTTGAATGCCGCGTAGTCGTCTCGCGCCACGCCATCGCCTTCGGCATACATGCGCGCAAGCTTCCAGGTGGCGCCGATCTGGCCGTTCTCCGCGGCATATTTATAGGCTTCCGCGGCCTGCTCCTTATGGCCGTTCTTGTAGGCGGAAAAGCCGAACTGGAACACCGCCCACGGGCTCGACTGCGGCTTCACGCCGGTCTTGTCGTCGAACACCTTGTCGTCGAAGGCCATGGCCTGGCCGACGGCGCCCAAGGTCGCGCCAAACGTGGCGAGCGCAACCAGTGCCGAAAGGACAGACGACCTCAACAACTCAGATGTCCGCATAGCAGTGTGTTTCTTTGGCACCGCCGGGATGGGTGACCGCGCCGTCGCGGGCAGATCCGACCGTCTGTGCGTATTTCCAGATCGCGCCCGACTGATAGTCGGTCGTGCGCGCCTTCCATGCCTTTGCCCTCGCAGCCAATTCGGCTTTAGACAATGCAACCTCGATCGTGCCGTTCACCGCGTCGATCGAGATCAAGTCGCCGTCTTTCAGCAGCCCGATCGGGCCGCCGACAGCCGCTTCCGGCCCGACATGGCCGATGCAGAAACCGCGCGTCGCGCCCGAAAAACGCCCGTCGGTGATGAGCGCCACCTTGCCGCCCATGCCCTGGCCGTAGAGAGCCGCCGTCGTCGACAGCATTTCGCGCATGCCCGGGCCGCCGCGCGGACCCTCGTAACGGATGACGAGAACCTCGCCTTCGCTATAGTTACGGTGCGTAACAGCCTCGAAACATTCCTCTTCCGAATCGAAGCAGCGTGCCGGACCCGAGAATTTGAGTTCCGCCATTCCTGCGACCTTCACGATCGCGCCTTCGGGGGCAAGGTTACCCTTCAAGCCCACGACCCCGCCGGTCTGGGTAATCGGCCTGTTGGCGGGACGGACCACATCCTGGCTGTCATTCCAGGCAACATGTTCCATATTTTCGGCCAAAGTGCGGCCGGTCACCGTCAGGCAATCGCCGTGAAGATAGCCATGGTCGAGCAGCGTCTTCATCAACAGCGGAATGCCGCCGGCCTCGAACATGTCCTTGGCGACGTATTTGCCGCCCGGCTTGAGGTCGGCGATGTAGGGTGTCTTCTCGAATATCCTGGCCACGTCGAAAAGGTCGAACTTTATCCCGGCCTCGTGCGCGATCGCCGGCAGATGCAGCGCCGCGTTGGTCGAGCCGCCGGTGGCCGAGACCACGGTCGCGGCATTTTCCAACGCTTTCATAGTAACGATGTCGCGCGGGCGGATGTTCCTTGCGATCAGCTCCATGATCTTTTCGCCGGAAGCGAAATTGAAGCGGTCGCGCATCTCGTAGGGTGCCGGCGCGCCGCAGGAATAGGGCAGCGCCAGGCCGATCGCCTCAGCGACGGTGGCCATGGTATTGGCGGTGAACTGGGCGCCGCAGGAGCCGGCCGACGGACAGGCGGCTTGCTCGATCTCGAGCAGTTCGGCGTCGCCGATCGTGCCGACCGAATGCTGGCCGACCGCCTCGAACACGTCCTGCACGGTGATCTGCCGGCCACGGTAGCTGCCGGGCAGTATCGAGCCGCCATAGATGAAGATCGACGGTACGTTGAGGCGCACCATGGCCATCATCATGCCGGGCAGCGACTTGTCGCAACCGGCCAATCCAACCAGCGCATCGTAGCAATGGCCGCGCATGGTGAGCTCGACCGAGTCGGCGATGACCTCGCGCGACACCAGCGACGACTTCATGCCCTGATGACCCATGGCGATGCCGTCGGTGACGGTGATGGTGCAGAATTCGCGTGGCGTGCCGTTGGCCGCCGCCACGCCCTTCTTGACCACTTGCGCCTGGCGCATCAGGGAGATGTTGCAGGGCGCAGCCTCGTTCCAGCAGCTGGCGACACCGACCAGAGGCTGCGCTATCTCGGCCGCCGACAGCCCCATAGCATAAAGGTAGGAGCGATGCGGCGCCCGCTCGGGACCAACGGTCACGTGGCGGCTCGGCAGCTTGGCCTTGGAGATCGCTCTGGCGTCCATACTCGTCCTTGCCGCGGGCGGTGCGGCCTGCCTCTTCGCCTAGCCTTTTGGCGCATGTCCCGAGACAAGTTCGAGGTGCGCCGGGTTTATGGCGGGAAATGGGCAATGTTCCCGGGCGGCCGGGTGGCGCGAGGGTTGTTCAGAAACTGTTGCCAAAACGTCACAATTACAGAAGCGAATATCATGGGGACAATTGTTGCGCCGGCCGAATGCCGGACGCCACGCATCCAACCAACGGCCGGGCAGTGCCCGGCCGTTTTGTCGTTTAAAATTTAATAGTTAGAACTTGATCTTGACGGAAGCCGAACCAGCGAGAAGCAGGTCGTTGCCGTAGGTATAGGTAACGGCATTTGCCACGTCGCCGACACCGCTGAAAGTCGATGACCCGCTCGTCAGCACACCGATCGAGCCGCCGAGCCTGACCTCGACCTGGTCGTTCGGCGAATAGGAGACGCCGCTGGCAACGGCCCAGGTATCCGATTGATAGCCGGAGGTCGTCGAGGTGCCGCGATCCCAGGTCAGCGAAACCACGCCCGACAATTGATCGGTGAACTTGTGCCCGATACCGCCCGTGACCGTCCAGCCGTCGCGATAAAGCAGGTCGAATGAAACGGGCGAGGGCAAACCGGTTACCGGACTGCGCACGCCATTGATGGCAATGACGCCAAGCTTGCTCCACTCCTGCCAGCGGATGGAACCAAAGGCCAGCCAGCCAGGAGCTATACCGCTCTGCAGCTTGAATTCCAGAGCCTGAGGTATCTCAGCCGACGCCGAGACTGGGTACACGCCGGTAGAGCCAGGAATCAGATCCGCCGGAAAGGCGCCCCTGAAGCCGGTAGTGTCGACGGTTCCCGATAGCCCGTCATATTTGTAGCTTGAAGAGTACATCAGGCTGGCGCGCAGGGCGATCTCGGGGATCTCATAGGCTGCGCCCGCACGCCAACCCCATGCCTCGTCGGATAGCTTGAATACGCCGAGGCCGGTATTGCCGAAGGCGAGCAGTGTCTGGCGGGACAGAAACGCGTCGACCTGCTGGTAGGAGACACCGCCGATGAATCGTATGGCGCCCTTGCCGACGTTCACCTTGTAGGAGCAGGTGAGACCGAAATCGTCTGTGTCGACGGCGTATTTGACCGCTGTCGGCGAATAGGCGTTGTTCATGCCGAAATTCGCGTCCGCACCATACGGTCTCGTATAGGTGGCAAGACAGTCTACGGGCTCAAAGATGTTGGCCTTGATGCCGACATGCGGCACCGCATAGTCGCCACCAACGTCCACCGCTGATGTCGACAAACCCGAGCCATCGAGGCGCTGCACATTCTTGAGTTTGCGCTGTGGCGAAACATAGGTGACGCCTGCGTCGAACGAATATGGCGCCGCGTCGAACAGCTGGTCGATATTGACGCCGCCCCGGTCAAAGCCCCCGGCTTGCACCGTCCCAGCCAAAGCCAGCGAAAAAGCCCCCGCGCCCAGCAGCACTTTCAGACGCGAATAACACATGAATCTCCTCCCCGAAACATCCTTGCATCAAGCTAGAACCAATTCAGGTTAACGGCGCAACAACGAATTCGCCGTGCGTACATGTACACCTTGGCTGAACGCATTTCCGACAAGGTGTCGGCCTTCTTACCGAGGCGGGAAAATGGCCGCCACAATACAGATCGACGAGAAAACTCGGGAAAAACCCCTAAATCACTACAGAACAGGGCATTTTGCGTGCCCAGTCAGCCATTGTTACATTATGGCAACAATGGGGCAAAAACATTCAGTTTGCCTCAAGATTTACGCTGCGGAATGCCTGTTTTCGTGGCAGGCGGCCTGTCTGGAAGGCAGATTCGTGACCGGCGAATCTATTGTGGCCAGCAGGCCCAATTTGTTTGATCAGCCGGCCCAATCTGTTCGATCAACCGGCCCAATCTGGTTCGATCAACTGGCATCGCGCACCCGCGCCAATGCCACCGAAAGCTTCTCTTGCGCCTCGCGATATTCGGCGAGTTTTTCACGCTCGGCCTCCACCACCTCTTCCGGCGCGTTGGCGACGAATTTCTCGTTGGACAGCTTCTTGTAGAGCCGCGCTATTTCCTCGGTCACCTTCGCAAGCTCCTTGTGCAGGCGCGCTGCCTCGGCGGCAAGGTCGATCAGGCTGCCGAGCGGCAGGCAGATCGTCGCCTCGTTGACCACGATCTGGGCGGATCCCCTCGGTGGCGCCTCGGCGAGCGAGATGTCGCCGACCCGCGCCAGACGCTTGATGGCCGAGTCCTGACGCTCGAGCCTTTCGCGTGTCGTTTCGTTGGCGCCGATCACCACGAGCGGTGCGATAGCCGCCGGCGGCACGTTCATCTCCGAACGCACCGAGCGGATGCCGGAGACAAGGTCGACCAGCCAGTTGATATCGGCGGCGGCCGCCTCGTCCTCGAAGTCGGGCGACGGCCATGCCGCATGACAAAGCAGCGATTGCCGTTGCCTGCCCTCGCCGGCGGTTTCGGCCCACAGTTCCTCGGTCATGAACGGCATCATCGGATGCAGCAGCTTGTAGATCTCGTCGAGTACGAAGGCGACGCATGCCCTGCTCTCGGCCTTGGCGGCCTCGTCGGTGCCCATGAACACCGGCTTCAGCAGTTCCAGGTACCAGTCGCAGAACTGGTTCCAGACGAACCGGTAGGCGGCACCCGCCGCCTCGTTGAAGCGGTATGAGGTGATACCGTCCGTTATGTCCCGCGCGGCTCGCGTCAGCTCCGTCAAGATCCAGCGGTTGACCGCCAGCTTGGCGTCCTGCAGCCAGAAATCGTCGTCGCGCGCCACTTCGTTCATCTCGGCGAAGCGCGTCGCGTTCCACAGCTTGGTGCCGAAATTGCGATAACCGGCAATGCGGGCCGGATCGAGCTTAACGTCGCGCCCTTGCGCTGCCATCACAGTCAAGGTGAAGCGCAGCGCATCGGCGCCGTATTCGTCGATCAGCTCGAGCGGATCGATGACGTTGCCTTTCGACTTCGACATCTTCTGCCCGTTCTTGTCGCGAACCAGCGCATGGACATAGACGGTATGAAACGGCTCCTGATCCATGAAATGCAGGCCCATCATCATCATGCGGGCGACCCAGAAGAAGATGATGTCGAAACCGGTCACCAGCACGTCGGTCGGGTAATAGGTCTTCAGCTCCGGCGTCTGGTCCGGCCAGCCAAGCGTCGAGAACGGCCACAGCGCCGACGAGAACCATGTGTCGAGCACGTCCTCGTCGCGGGTCAGGATCTCGCCAGGCTGGAAATTCTCGAGCTTGTCCTCGACCCAGGCCTTCCACGGCCCTTCCAGCGCCAGATAATATTCGACGGCGGCACCGAGTGCCTCTTCCTCGGTCTTTTCGACAAAGACATGCCCATCCGGCCCATACCAGGCAGGGATCTGGTGGCCCCACCAGAGCTGGCGCGAAATGCACCAGGGCTGGATGTTCTCCATCCAGTCGAAATAGGTCTTTTCCCAGTTTTTGGGCACGAAATTGGTACGGCTCTCGCGCACCGAGGCGATCGCCGGCTTGGCCAGTTCCGCCGCATTGACATACCACTGGTCGGTCAGAAACGGCTCGATCGGCACGCCGCCGCGGTCGCCATGCGGCACGGCGTGGCGATGCGGCTCGACCTTTTCGAGAAAGCCGCCCGCCTCCATCAGCTCGACGATCTTCTTGCGCGCATCGAAACGGTCCAGGCCGTCGAGGCCGTCCCAGACGGTCTGGCGCTCCGGCGTCACGTCCAGTCCGGCGAGAAAGTCCTCATTGTCCTTGAGGCTCACCGCCGCATTGACGGTAAGGATGTTGACCGCCGGCAGCCGGTGGCGCTTGCCGACCTCGAAGTCGTTGAAGTCATGCGCCGGCGTGATCTTGACCGCACCGCTGCCTTTTTCGGGATCGGAATACTCATCCGCCACCACCGGGATCCTGCGGCCGACGATCGGCAGGATGAGGTTCTTGCCGACGAGATGCCGGAAACGTTCGTCGTCGGGGTGGACGGCGACAGCCGTATCGCCCAGCATCGTCTCCGGGCGGGTCGTCGCAACGGTAATGAAGGTCTTCGGATTTTCCGGATCGAAGGTCATGCCTTCGACTGGATAGCGGAAGTGCCAGAGGTTGCCGTTGACTTCCTGCTGCTCGACCTCGAGATCCGAGATGGCGGTCAACAGCTTCGGATCCCAGTTCACAAGGCGCTTGTCCTTGTAGATCAGCCCTTCCTTGTAGAGCGTCACGAACACTTCGAGCACGGCCTTGGACAGGCCCTCGTCCATGGTGAAGCGCTCCCGGCTCCAGTCGGCCGAGGCCCCGAGCCGCTTCAGCTGGTTGAGGATGGCGCCGCCGGACTCGGCCTTCCACTCCCACACCTTGTCGATGAACTCATCTCGCGTCAGGTCGCGGCGGTGGATCTGCTTTTCCATCAGCTGGCGCTCGACCACCATCTGCGTGGCGATGCCGGCATGATCCATGCCCGGCTGCCACAAGACGTTCTTGCCGCGCATGCGCTCGAAGCGCACCAGAATGTCCTGCAGCGTGTTGTTGAGCGCATGACCCATATGCAGCGAGCCGGTGACATTCGGCGGCGGGATGACGATGGTGAAGGCTTCAGCCCCCTCCTCGGCCCCGGCACCGGCCCGAAACGCGTCGGCCTCTTCCCAGATCCTGGCAATCTTCGGCTCGACGGCTTTCGCGTCGTAGGTCTTTTCGAGCATGGGAAAACGGTCCGCGCTGTCCGGAATTTGTGGTCCGGTGTAAATCGGAAGGTTGTTGCCAAGTCAACCGCAAGGGCATGGCCGATAGATAGCGCCGTGATGGTTCGGTGCAACTCGCGGAACTGAATGTTGCACGGCAATCGCTTCAGGTTTGCGCTGCCCCTCATTGCCCTGCCGGGCATTTCTCCCCGTATAGTGACGGGGAGAAAGACGCCTGTACTGAAGCTCTCGCCAATCACGAACGTTGCGGAAAAGGCGCCTAAATTGCGGTCAACCCCTTCTCCCCGTCACTATACAGGAGGAGGTGCCGGCAGGCGGATGAGGGGCAGCGCCGACTTCGACAATTCGCCGGTCGAGCGCCGCCCATTGGCGGCTCTCCGAATTGCTACTGCGCGCCGCGCGCGACGCGCTCGATTTCCTCGCGCACCAGCCGCTCGACCAGCGTCGGAAGGTTGTTGTCCAGCCAGTCCTGCAGCATGGGCCGCAGCATCTCCTCGGCCATCTCGTCGAAAGTCTTCTTGCTGCGGCTGGCAAACGCGTCGGAAAGCTCGCCGAAGGCGGCGGCAACCTGCCGGCCCGTATGCTCCGAAAGGATTGCCGGACGTGCGGGCGGCGCCTCGCTGGCCGCCGGACGCGCCAATCCGATTTTCGACGATTCCGGGCCGATTTTCGAAGATTCCGGGCCGCTTTCCGAAAGCTCCGGCCCAATTTCCGAAGGCTCCGGCACAGGTCCAGCAGTCGCCTCGTTCTCGAAAACCTCGGCTTTCGGCTCGGCGTCCGGCGTCCGGAGTGGCTCGGCGCGCTCCGGCTTGGCCATCGCGTCGCCGACCGCGGCGATCTCGCGCCGCCAATCGGCGATGATGGTGTCGGTCGTCTCGGTAGCCTTGGCTGTCGCAGGCCGATCCGGCTTTGCGGGAACGGTGTTCACCTCAGCCAGCGTCACCGCTGCCTTTACCGGGCCGGCGCGCAGCGGCGTTTCCAGGCGCTCAATGACCGGCGCGGCCGCTGGCTGCACCTCGGCGCGCGTGGCCGGCTTGGCGATCTCCAGTCCGCCGCGCAGTTCGGAGCGGAACGCATCCCCCTCCGCTGCCCGTCCGGCTGCCGGCGCCGGTTGCAGATCCTGGCGCAGCTCGTCCGCGTCGCCCGGCTGCTTGCGGCCGGTATCGCTGTCCTCGATGATCCTTCTGATGGAAGCCAGTATTTCTTCCATGGAAGGTTCGCGCTGTACGCTGCTTGCCGTCGCCATCGTCACATCCGCCGCCCTTGTGACTCGTTCTCAGATTTCCTGTCCGGCAATGCCGGATTCGAATCATGGCAACAGCGTAACCGACGGAACGGCTTGCGAGAATCCCCAATCTGGCGACATCTCGGATTTCAACAGATTAGGGTCGGGAGTTGAAAGCCCGCGCGTCGTTCGAGCGGCTGAAAACACGGCTTGGCGATCAGCGGCCGTCCGGCGTGCGCAGGCCGATCCACTTGTCCTTGACGGCGTTGTAATGCTCTTCGGGCCTGTACTTCGTCACGTTGAGCGCAAGGCGGTCTGCCGACAAATGGCCAACCGCCGAAAGGATGGCATAGCTCGCCACCACCACGTCGCGTTCGGCGCTGACAAGATTGATCTTGGCAGTGATGAGGGTCGCCTGCGCGTTGAGCACGTCGAGCGTGGTGCGCTGGCCGACATTGCGCTCTTCGATGACGCCGTTCAGGGCAAGCTGCGCGGCGGCGACCACCTGCCGGTTGGCCGTGACGCTTTGCTGCGCGGCGGTGTATTGCGACCATGCCGAGGTCACCGCTTGGCGCACGGTGTCGCGGCTGACATCGACCTCGATACGGGCCTGGCTAAGTGATTCCTTTGATTGGCGAACCAATGCCGAGGTCCGGCCGCCGGAATAGATCGGTATCGTCAATGTCGCGCCGATGTTCGCCGAATTGGTTACGCCATCCTGTGTCGAGGAGAGCGAGCCGGGCGCGGTGCCGCGAAAGGCGCTCGAAACACCGGCCGACGCCGATAGTTGCGGCAGCAACGCGCCCTCTGCCGACTTCACCGAAAACCCCGCCGCGTCGACCAGATGCGCCGTGGCGAGGATGGCCGGATGCTCGGCCGATGCGATCGCGATCGCCGCATCGAGGCTCGACGGCAACAGCTTCGACACCGGCGAAGCCGGCCTGAGCCTGCCCGGCTCGTCGCCGACGATCTGGCGATAGGTCGCAGCGCTTGCCAGCGCCGTCGCGCGGGCGGCGCTCAACTGCGCCACCGCGGAGGCACGCTGGGCGTCGGCTTGCGCGACGTCGGTGCGCGTACCTTCGCCGACCTCGAAGCGCGAACGCGCCGCACGCGCCTGCTCGGTCAGGAATTGCAGGTTCTGTTCGGTCAGCACGGCGACCTGGCGGTCGCGGATAACATCCATATAGGCGCTTGCCGCGTTGAAAAGAGTGTTTTCTTCGGCGTTGCGCAGGCTTTCGAACGAAGCGCGGACCCGCGATTCGGCGGCCGCCACATTGTTCCTGGTCTGAAAACCGTCAAACAGCGTCTGGTCGATCTCGACACCGAAGTTGCCGGTGGTCAACGAGATGTTTCGGTGCAACCGGTTGCTGTGGCTGGCGGTATAATCGATGCTCGCGGAACCGGTGATGGTCGGGCGCCAGCCCGACTTGGCGATGGCAACGCCCTCGTCGGTGACACGAACGCCGGCGCGTGAAGAATTGAGCGAGGAATTGTTTTGGTAGGCCTTTGAAAGGGCCCCGATGATCGTTTCAGCCGAGGCGGCCATTGGAGACAGCGCTGTCGCCGAAACGAGGACAGCGGTAAAAAGCAACTTGCGTACAGACGGCACGTTATATTCCCTCATTCGTTTTGCACGGGAACTGCGCCACGCTGGCTTCTCCTTCTGATCAGCCGGCGCCGCGTTTTTTATCGTTCCCCCGCTGAAAGCCCCCAGAAACGCCCGGTTATGCAGATCAGCAACGATTGTTCAAACGCAAGCGATCATGACAGCGCCTTCGCTGCAAGGCAAAATCACTCAGAATTCGAAGGCGGGAATGCGTTCGAATCCCGGTAGTGGCTTAATTGCCGCATTAAATGCGCGTCTTCCCGTTACAACCCCTCCAGTCTTAAAAAAAAGCCGGGCTACGCCCGAATTGCCCTGCCCCTCCACGGCGACGAGTCGGCCGCCTTCGGCAAGCTGGTCGAACAGCGCCGCCGGCACCTCCCCGACGCTGCCGCCGATCAGGATCACGTCGTAAGGTGCCTTGGCGGCATGGCCTTGCGGCAGCGGCCCGTGGACCACGGTGACATTGCCGCAACCCAGCGCCGCAAGCGTCGAAGTGGCGGTCTCGGCCAGCGCCGGATCGCCTTCCAGCGCCACCACGGACCTTGCCAGCCGCGACAGGATCGCCGCCGCATAGCCGGTGCCGCAGCCGACATCGAGTGCCGAATCGCTTGGGCCGATATCGCCCAGTTGCATAAGCTTGGCCAATGGCGACGGCTCCATCAGATAGCGCGGGCCATCGGCCGTATCGGCGATGCGGATGTCCTCGTCGATATAGGCAAGGTCACGCTGGCCGGCGCCGACAAAGGCCTCGCGCGGCACGACAAGCATCGCCTCGAGCAGCGGTGCGCTGGTCACGTCGGTGGTGCGGATCTGGCCGTCGACCATCTTCACCCGGCGTTCGGCAAAATCAGCGCTCATGTTCCAACCATCCGCTTGCCGCGCAAAGGCCGCGGCTGTTTCGACCGGAACTGAAGCCCCCTGGCGCTGACGCGCGGGAGCTCGGGCATTGGAGGCCTCGCCCGGAATCGAACCGGGGTGCAAGGATTTGCAGTCCTCTGCGTAACCACTCCGCCACGAGGCCTCATTGCTCCCGGCGTTCCACCCGGCTCCAATAGGTTGCGGCGAAAATGCCGTCAAGCGGCCACCATGCATTCCCAACGGTTCCTCGACATTCCATGCCCTGCCTTATCAACGCAATGCCCATCTTAGCAATAACATATTAGCTTATCGTTAAGCATGATTCTGGGCGACGGGAACCCGAAACCGGCGGCCACGTTGGGCAAAGAGGAGGCTCCGCCATGCGTCGAGCAGCTACGAAGGACGGCACGTCGCGCGGATTGTCGCAGTCTGCAGAGCTTGTGCGCTATGCCATCGACCGCCTCAGCATAGAAGGCGCAAACACCCTGCCGCCGCGCGACCGGGCGCGGCTGGCATCGGCTACCGCCGTTCTCAAGGAGCTTTGCGAACGTCTGGAGAGCTGCTTCGACCAACCTCGGTAAACGTATGGGCGGACGACGCCGCTCGCCGACATATGGCAGGCTGGCGGCCGTCAGCGGGGCAATCTCAGTCAGGCCGGCGCCGTCGCTCCCACCAGACGACGAAGCGGCGCCGATGACGACGCACCAGGGCAAATTCGTAGGAGAGCACCAGCAGTCCGATCGGTACCATCCAGAAACCCAGGATCGGCAGGAAGCCGAGAATGCCGCCGATGATCAGCACAACGCCGATCGCAATCCTGAGGCCGCGCGAGCGCGGCATGGTGAACTGGCGGCCGAAGACCGAGATTTTCCGGGCCGGTGGCTGTTCGTCGCTCATTGCCGTCATGTGAAATGTCGATCCGTTTGCATCAGTAGCACCATCAGCCGGAGAAAGCCGCAACGGCCTTTTCTGTTCCGTGACAGGCGAGAGACAGCTCATATGAGGGCGCTCGCCGGCCATTGCCAGCAAGCCCTGCGCCAAAAAGCACCGAAAAAATGCGAAATGCTTCTTTGCAAAGCCGAAACGGGTTTGCTATAGGCTGCCCCACTCACATGAGAGCCTCTGTTCCCCGGTAGCTCAGTGGTAGAGCAACCGGCTGTTAACCGGTTGGTCGCTGGTTCGAATCCGGCCCGGGGAGCCACCGCCTCTTCTACGCCATAGCGCGATATTGCGCGCCAGCGTACAATTTCTCCCTACGCGTCGATCTCGATAGTCCTGCTTCCAGAGTGTCAGAGCATCGAGGACCGATGAAATCAGGCGTAGAATAGCAGGCTCGCCCGCCCACGCCTATTCGGCGGCTACCGCGCGGAAATACTGATGACCGGCGGCTTCGCGCCCGAGTGCGCCGTTCAGTTCGCCGCGGCGGCGTCCGAACGTTGCCGCCCGTTATTACTTGCCGTCGCTGCCTCAACGACAGCAGCTTACAGACGGGCGCGAGGTGTTCGTGGACGGCGGATTGCATAGCTTTGAGCCTGCGCGCGCGAGGCGTCGCTGGGACAAAGCGGAGAGGCCTCGCGCCAGATCTGCACAGGCAAGATCTCAACGCCTACTCGGTTGAACATGATCCGCGTGGACGTCGCGCCTGCGGCGTTGCCTGGAGAATTTACCCCCGTGCCTCCTGCCGGTGGGGAGGCTTCGCACCGTTCGTGTCCTAGTTGTCAAGACCCCAAAGATCCGTGTTCCGTTTGAAGTACTCAATCAGCATCTCGGTGAGCACCCGCACTTTCCGCGTGGGATGCTGACCCGGCGGTCGGACGACATACGCGGCCCCCGGAGGTACCGGATAGCGTGTCATGATCGGGACCAGCGCGCCGGAGGCCACATATTCATGTGTGATGCAATCGGGGAGCCAGGCGATGCCGAGACCTGCCGCCGCCGCGGCGGCAAGCGCCGTGGCGCTATCGGCCTTGAACCTGCCCTGCGGCTGGACCGTAACAATCTTGCTGCCATTTATGAACTGCCAGGCTTCCGTTCCCTGCATGAGGGCCTGATGGGTGACGAGTTCGTCCAGAGTCTCGGGTGACCCGTGCACCTCGATATAATCCGGGCTTGCGACAAGCTTTCCATGGATCGGCCCGACGCGCTTCGCGATCAGGTTGGAGTCTTGAAGGTAGGCGCCCCGGATCGCGCAATCGAAACCTTCTGCGATGAGATCGACGAAGCGATCGCTGTAGGAAGTATGGATGTGAAGCTTCGGGTGCAGACGCGCCATTTCCGCGAGCACGGGGGCGAAGTGGGTCGCGCCGAAAGTAAGCGGCATGGCAACCCTCAGGCGGCCGCGCAGCTCACCGGTGGGGAGGATCGTTTCCCGAGCCGTATCGATCTCTGCGCTGGCCCGGGCCGCATGGTCTCTGAACGTGATTCCCGCTTCGGTGAGCGCGGCGCCGCGGGTCGTTCGTGCAAGAAGCTGGACGCCAAGTTCCGCTTCAACCCGAAAGAGCCGCCGACTGACGATTGACTTGGAGACGCCGAGCCGGCGCGCGGCGGCCGATACGCCCCCTGCATCGGCCACTGCGACGAATGTCTGTAGATCTTCGATGTCCAATTCAGCGTTCCTCATTTCGCGACACAGCTTGCCTGATTATGGCACTACTGCATCACCAAAAGGAACGGCAAATTGCGTCCAGGCAACGCTCGCCCGCTGGCGCATGTCTCCCGTGAACCCATTGCCGTCCATAGCGGCAGAGAAAGATTGCCGTCCATGGCGGCAGAGAAAGGAAGTCTTGATGACCCCTCGCAACGGCCTTGATTCGCTTCTTCGTCCTGAAGACTCGGTACTCGTTCTGATCGACCACCAGCCTTACCAACTCGCGAACCTGAACAGCCACGATCCGCAAGCTGTGGTCAACAACGCGACCGCGCTGGCGAAGCTAGCAAAAGCCTTCAATGTTCCGACCATTCTCACCAGCGTGATCGCGGGTCGTGGCGGCATCCTCTTCAAGCAGATCACTGACGTCTTCCCGGGGCAGGAAGTGATCGACCGGACTTGGGTGAACACCTGGCAGGACGAGAAGGTGGTGGACGTGGTCAAGGCGACCGGCCGCAAACAACTGATTATCGCAGGCCTTTGGACCGAAGTCTGCGTCGCGATGCCTGTCATCCAAGCCCTCGGCGAAGGCTGGGACGTGTCCGTGATCACCGATGCGTCGGGCGGCGTTTCGACCGAGTCCCACCAGATCGCCATCCAGCGGATGATCGCGGCTGGCGCAAACATGATGACCGTGATGGCGCTCGCTGGCGAGTGGCAGCGCGACTGGGCGCGCACCGAGCATGTCGAAGAGCTGACCGAGATTCTCATCCAGCACTTCGGCGGCAGCGGCATCGCCTTCCTGTGGGAGCAACAACTCCTCAAGACGCCTGTGCCGAGCGAAGGCTGATTCGGGCCGGGATGGCGAGCATTTCGGTGAGGGTCGGAATCGATCCGTTTGCCGGCCCTCGCCATCTCACCTCACAGGGAAGCCTTGTGATGCCGAACCCACCTTCACGAGCAGTCCCTCGTCGCACATCCTGGATAGATAGCATCGGGGATGCCGATGGCCGTGAGTTCTGCCGTGCGCACCTCGCCCCGCCCTCGCGGTAGAGCGATGGCCCGCTCCCTGAGCGTCGGTGTCGGCCCGCCGGCGAGGCGTAGGGCTTCTGCGCCGTCCGGTCACGTTTGCGCATTTTTGGCGACTCTGGTGCATTCTGGTGTAGGGGGTATGGCAAATTCATATTTCTCAGCTTCATCGACTCCGGCGAGCCACCGTCTTTTCTACGCTAAGGCGCGATGCAGCGCGCCGCCGTCCGACTTTTCTCCGCGTAACGATCTGGGTCAAGTTTCCACCAGCCTGGCGGACAGGAATTCGATGAAGCGCTGGGCCTTGGCTGGAATGAGGCGAGTTTCGGTGACGGCGTGAATGCTGACCGCCGATCCCTGCCATTCGGGCAGGACACGCCGGAGCCTGCCCGAGGCCAAATCTTCGGCGACGATCTTCTCGGCAAGCAGGGCGATGCCCTGGTGGTTGACCGCCAGGGCGCGGATCATCCCGACGCTGTTGACAGTGAAGCGGCCTCCAACCTCGACTTCGACCTTGTTCGTCCCCTGATGCAGGGTCCAGATCTTCGGCATGCAGATGCATTCATGCTCCGCCAGATCCGCCGGTGTCGCCGGCTCGTCGGACGCTTCGATGTAGCCCGGAGTAGCATAGAGGTGGCGCGCGTGGCGCCCGATCAGGCGAGCGATCAGGCTGGAGTCTTCCAGCTCGCCCATGCGGATCGCTACATCGAACGGCTCGGCCACCAAATCGACGCGGCGCGGGGTCAGGTCGAACTCGAAGGTGATGCCGGGATAGTGCCGCGCGAAATCGACGATGATCGGCGTCAGGTAAAGCGTGGCGAAGTCGACCGGGAGCGAGACCCGCAGGACACCGCTCGGCTGCTCCAGCATCGCGCCGAGCTGCTCGTGTGCGAGCCGTGCCTCGTCGACGATGCGCTTGCTTCGTTCGTAATAGAGCTGGCCGGCCTCGGTGAGTTCGATCTTGCGCGTCGTTCGATGCAGAAGCCTCAGGCCGATCGCCTTCTCCAGCGCGCTGATACGTCGCGACAGAGTCGAGTTGGGCATGCCCAGAGCCTCAGCCGCCTTCCGGAAGCTCCTCGCTCTCGCCACCTCCACGAACAGCGCCATGTCGTTCAAGTGGCCCATACTATTGCTCCATATTTGGAATATTGATTTCACTTTTGCCGGATTTATCCCGACATTGGAATAGTGGACAAGCGCTCCAGCAAATGGAGATCCCAATGAGTCCCTTATTCACCCCTGTCCGCGTCGGCCGCTACACTCTGCCTAACCGCCTCGTCATGGCCCCGATGACCCGCAGCCGCGCCGGCTTCGACGGTATGCCGGGCGAGCTGGCCACCGAATATTATTCCCAGCGCGCCGGCGTCGGCCTGATCGTCACCGAAGGCACCCAGCCCTCGGATGACGGCCAGGGCTATCTCACCACCCCCGGCATCTACACGCCCGCCCATGTCGCCGGCTGGCGGAAGATCACTTCTGCCGTGCACGACAAGGGCGGCCACATCTTCATCCAGCTCATGCATGCCGGGCGCATGTCGCATCCCGACAATACGCTGCATCACCGCCAGGGGGTCGCGCCGTCCGCGATAGCGCCGGGGAGGGGTATGTTTACCATGACGGGGATGCAGGACATTCCCACGCCGCGCGCGCTGACGACCGAAGAGGTGCGCCAGACGGTCGCCGATTTCCGCCATGCCGCGCGCTCGGCGGTCGAGGCCGGCGCCGACGGCATCGAGATTCACGGCGCGAACGCCTACCTGGTCCAGCAGTTCTTCGCGCCCAGCGCCAACACGCGCACGGACGAATATGGCGGGTCGATCAAGAACCGAGCGCGCTTCGCCATCGAAGTCGCCACGGCGATCACCGAGGAGATTGGCGCGGACCGCACCGCGATCCGCCTGTCACCGGGGACGACGATATGGGGGATCGACGAAGGCGCCGAAGGGCCGGACCTCTACCGCTATCTGGTCGCCGAACTCGACAAGCTCGGGCTCGCTTACGTGCACATCATGCACCAGGGCGACGAGGCGCTGCTGGCCGATATCCGCAAGCTCTGGCACCAATCGCTGATCCTCAATCGGCCAAGTCGTCCGCGTGACCAGATCGGCGCCGACGTAGCTTCGGGGCTGGCCGATCAGGAGTCCTACGGCCAGATGGTCCTGGCCAATCCGGACTTTGTGGAACGATTGAAGACCAATGCGACGCTGAATGCGGCAGTCCAAGCCACTTTCTATGGTGGCACCGCCCTGGGCTACACCGACTATCCTGCTTTGAGCGCGTAAAGCGCAAGCAAGTAAATTCCCAAGCTCCAGCAGTCTAATAACAATTTCTCACCCGATGCGGACTGCATAATTCGAAGTTCTTGAGAGACTTCAAACTATATCGTCCAACAGGAAGGAGAAGCCTGATGAACCAACACAATGACTTCCAAAGCGCCCCCGGCCGGGCTGAATCGCTTGGCTCCGGCCGGGCCCTACGTCTTCAAGCATATGGCGGCACAGAGAGCTTGAAAGTCGATTGGCTATCCGCCCCCGAGCCTGGTCCCGACCAAGTGCTCGTCCAGGTCAAGGCTGCCGGAGTAAACGGAATCGACTGGAAAATCCGTGAAGGCTACGTCCGCGACAAGTTCAAGTTATCTTTGCCCGCGACGCTTGGCATCGAAATGGCGGGGGTTGTGCTGCGGACCGGCTCCAACGTCGAAGGCGTGAGGGTCGGAGACCGGGTCATGGCCGCGCTGGGTGGCCTGGGCGCTTATGCTGACCATTTGCTGATAAATGCCGAAAAACTCGTCAAGACGCCTGCGGTCCTGTCAGACATTGACGCGGCGGCAGTACCGGTGGCGGCGATGACGGCATGGCAAGTCCTTCAGGTCGCCGATTTCGACCTTCGGGGGCGGCGGGTGTTGATCCACGGCGCGGCTGGTGGGGTGGGCAGCTTCGCTGTCCAGTTCGCCAAGACGGCTGGAGCGACCGTCTATGCTACAGCCTCAACCAAGAGCGTGGCCCATGTCCAAGCCTTGGGCGCTGACGAAGTGATCGATTACCAGAAACAGAACTTCGAGGTTCTTGCGAGCGACATTGACCTTATCGTCGATCTTGTCGGGGGCCAGGTCTTGGACAAATCTTGGTCGGTCCTATCGCCTGGCGGCGTCCTGGCCAGCATCGCTGCAACTGATGTGGTTTCGCGCGCCCCGGCAGGCCGTCATGGCATCTGGTTGTCAGTCAAACCTGACACCGCGCGCCTAGCCACAATCGCTCAAGAGATCGCTGACGGCTCGCTGCGGTCCACGATTGCAGAAGTGGTCGGCTTCGACGATCTGGCATCCGCGATCGAGCGCAATCGCACCGGCCACGCTCCCGGAAAGATAGTCTTAGACCTCACCAGGTGACTTCAGCTCATGGTAATCGTCCCTAAAGGGGGACCGTCTGCATTCGGCTCATGTTGGGACGGCCGTGAACCACAGTTATGCAGGGCCTTTCCGCTCCGCCGCAAATCTCAAATGCGCGTTTTTTAGCCTTCCCTGACCGGCAGCGCCTTTTCACCGGAATCGACCGCCCTATTTTCGCCTCGACAGGTGGGTGGCTGCTTGCTGGACGAGTCCCTGCGACGAGTACGGCATGTGCTTCGAGGTAACCCCCAATGGACTTCCACGATCGGCACCTATTGCGGTTGCGGGTGAACGGAGAGGACCACAGCCTTTCCGATCTCGATCCCCGCGTCACGCTGCTCGACCTGCTGCGCGAGCGGCTTCATCTGACCGGAACGAAAAAGGGATGCAATTTCGGCGAGTGCGGCGCCTGCACCGTGCACCTCGACGGACGGCGTGTGAATGCCTGCATGATACTTGCCGTGTCCTGCGAGGGACGCGAGGTCACGACGATCGAAGGCCTGGCAAACGGCGATGCGCTTCATCCCGTGCAGCAGGCGTTCATCGATCATGATGGTTTCCAGTGCGGATTCTGCACGCCCGGCCAGGTGATGTCGGCGGCGGCGCTGATTGAGGAGGGACATACCGGCTCCGATGCCGAGATCCGCGAATGGATGAGCGGTAATCTGTGCCGCTGCTCGGCCTATCCGCAAATCGTCGAGGCGGTGCGCTCAGCGGCCGGGAGGGCGAGCCAATGACCCCATTCGTCTATGCGCGCGCCGACAGCCTGGGCGACACGATCGCAGCGGGTGCCGCGCCGGACAGCGCCTTTCTCGCCGGCGGCACCGAATTGCTCAACTGGCTGCGCCTTGGCATTGCCGAGCCGACGCGGATCATCGACATCTCCCGCCTCGACGGGCTGGATCAGATCGAGGCACTGCCCGGCGGCGGCTTGACGATCGGCGCGCTGACGCATCTCAACGATGTCGCGCAGCATGCGCTGGTCATGCGCGACTATCCGGTGTTGAGCCAGGCGATCCTCAACGCCGCATCGCCGCAGCTGAGAAACCTAGCAACGATAGGCGGCAATCTTCTGCAGAAGACGCGCTGTGCCTATTTCCGTGCTGAAGAGCAGTTGCCATGCAACAAGCGTCAGCTCGGCTCCGGCTGCTCGGCATTGCATGGCATCAACGACAATCACGCGATATTCGGCTGGACCGAGGATTGCGTCGCCACCCAGCCATCCGACCCGGCGGTGGCGCTGGCAGCACTTGATGCGATCATCGTCACCGCGCACCGCAGCGGCGGCCGGCGCATTCCGGTAGCGGAATTCCACGTGCTTCCCGACACGCGGCCCGAGGCAGACAATGTGTTGCAGCAAGGCGAACTGATCACGGCAATCGAGCTATCGGCACCAGCGCCGCGATCGGCTTACCTCAAGGTGCGCGAGCGCGAATCCTACGAATACGCCATCGTCTCTGCCGCCGCTGTGCTGGAGATGGACGGCCAAACCATCCGTCGGGCGGCCGTGGCGCTGGGGTCCGTCGCGCTGCGGCCGTGGCGGCTGAGCGCCGCCGAGGAGCAGCTCGCCAGTGCCGATGTCGGTGATCGCGAGGCGTTGAGCACCGCTATCGAGCAATCCTTCGCCGAAGCGCGCCCCTTGTCGCAGAACGCCTATAAGATCGAACTGGCCAAGACCGCCGCTTTGCGGGCGATCGAAAGAGCAGCGAGGATGCCGTCATGATGATCAGCCAGCCTGTTGCCCGCCCTGACGGCGGCGTCAAGGTCACCGGCCGCGCCCGCTATGCGGCCGACTATTTCGCCCCCGACCTGCTCTATGCGGTACTCGTGACCGCGCCCGTTCCGGCCGGCCGCGTGACGTCGATCATGGTCGACGACGCGCTCGCCGAGAACGGCGTCGTGCGTGTGCTCACGCATGAGGACATGCCCAAATTCGGCCGGTTCGCATCGCCGAGGGCCGAGCCCGATACGCAGATGCAGCAGGCCGAAGGCCCGCCCGCGGCGCAGAGCTTCATGCCCATGCAGAGCGACGAGATACGTCACGAGGGTCAGCCGCTTGCCATTGTGCTGGGCGAGACGCTGGAGGCAGCGGAGGCCGGTGCCCGCCGCGTCGCATTGCGCTACGAGTTCGCCGAGCCGGAATTGCCGGCACCGCTGGAGTGGACCGCCATCGACAAGGCTGCGGTCGTGCCGAGGGAGAGCGGCTTCCTGTTCCTGGAGCCGACGTTTACCAAGGGCGACGTCGACCGCGGGCTTAGCGACGCAGCCGCCATGGTCGAAGCCGTCTACCTGCAGCCGTCGCGCCATCACAACGCCATGGAGCCCTCGGCGACGCTCGCTGAGTGGAATGACGGAGAGCTGACGCTGCACGACGCCACGCAGCACGTCTACGGTGTCCGCCAGGTGGTTGCCGCCCGCATGAATGTCCCGGCCGAGAAGGTCCGCGTGATTTCCCGCCATACCGGCGGCGGCTTCGGCGGCAAGGGCTGGATCTGGCCGCATCAGGTGCTGGCCGCCGCCGCCGCGCGCATCATGCAGCGCCCGGTCAGGCTGGCGCTAAGCCGAGCCAATGCCTATTCCTGCCTCGGTTATCAGCCGCGCATGGCACAGAAGATCGTGCTGGCGGCGGACAGGTCGGGCAAGCTGACGGCCGTGCAGCAGGACGTGGTCAACCTGACCACCGTGACCGACGATTTTGTCGAGTTCGCCACCGAAGCCTCCAAGGGTCTCTACGCCACGCCGGCCATGCGTCTCAGCCAGCGCGTCGAGCGCGCAAACGTCGCCATGCCGACGGCGCTGCGCGCGCCGGTCGAGGGTCCCGGCACCTGGGCGCTTGAAAGCGCAATGGACGAGCTCGCCCACCGCCTGGGCGTCGATCCGCTCGACCTGCGTCTGATCAACCATGCGGACACGGATCCGGCCACCGGCCAGCCCTGGTCATCGAAGAAGCTGCGCGAGGCTTATGAGGAAGGCGCCCGCCTGTTCGGCTGGCGCGAGCGCCCGCGCAAGCCGCAACGCGACGGCGATTGGCTGATCGGCTACGGCATGGCGACCTGCAGCATGGGCTGTTTCCGCAACCCGACGCCTGCAGCCGAGGTCAGGCTTCACCGGGATGGCACGGTGCTCATCCGCACCGGCACCCAGGATATAGGGACCGGAACACTCACCATCTTTCCGCAGATCGCGGCCGACGTGCTGGGCCTGCCGATGGAGAAGATCGAGTTGGAAATGGGCGATACGCAGCTGCCGGAGGCGGGACCGACCTATGGCTCGTCATCGACCATGGGGGTGGGCGCGGCGGTGCTCGCAGCCGCCGAAGATGCCCGTTCGCAGCTTGCCCGTCTTGCCAATCTGCTGCCGGACGAGGTGGAGATGCAGGACGGCAAGATTCGCCGCAAAGGCGCTGCCGGCGGTCAGACGATCGCCGACGTGATGAGCCATACCGACATCGGCGAGATCACCGGCTCCGGCTCGTTCGATCCGGCGCAGCATGGCAAAGGCCGCGCCATGCGCACTTTCGGCGCGATTTTCATGGAGGTCGGCGTCGATCCGGGGATCGGCCTGCTCAGGCTTCGTCGCGCCGTCGGCAGCTACAGCGCCGGCCGCATCGTCAATCCCCGCACCGCACGCAGCCAGATGACGGGCGGCATCATCTGGGGCTGGGGCATGGCGGCAATGGAGCAGAGCAGGCACGAACCGGTGCTCGGCCGGTTCCTGTCGAAGAACCTTTCCGGGGTTGCCATTCCGGTCAACGCCGACATTCCCGGCGACATCATAATCCACTTCGTCGATGAGGTGGACGAGCATGCCAGCCCGATCGGCGGCAAAGGCATCGGCGAACTCGGCGCCACCGGCGTTGCCGCTGCTGTTGCCAACGCCGTCTTCGACGCCACAGGCAAGCGGATCCGGGAGTTGCCGATCACGCCGGAAAAACTGCTGTAGAAGGATCGGCCCGCGGAAGCGTCTGCTCGACGAGGTTGACGTAATAGCGCATCACCATCGGCACGATCTCGTCGTTGAAAACGTAGCGGTCGCCGTGCAGGCCTTCGCCCGGGCCGACCTCGCCGGCACCGATCCACGCATAACAGCCGCCGGCGGCGCGGATCATGAAAGCGAAATCCTCGCAGCCGAGACTGGGGCTGAACTCGGTCAAGACATTCTCCCGGCCGACGACGGAGGCGGCGGCCACGACGGCGCAGGCCGTCGCATCCGCCGTATTGATCAGCGGCGGATAGCCCTTCCTGTAGTCGAGCCTGGCCTTGAGCGAATGCGCGGCGGCAATACCTTGTGCGATCTCGCCGATCAGCCTCTCGCAATGGTCGGAAAGGCCGTGCTCGAAGAAGCGGCAGGTGCCTTGCAGCCAGACCTTGCCCGGCACGATGTTGCCGACATTGCCGCCATGGATCTGCGTGATGCTGACGACAAGCGCGCTCTGCGGGTCGACCGAGCGGCTGACGATGCGCTGGACGGCTTGCACGAAGGCGCTGGCGGCCAGGATCGGGTCGTCGCCGAGCTGCGGCATCGCGGCATGCGCGCCAAGACCCTCGAAGGTCAGTTCGAAATTATCGACGGCCGCCATTTGCGCACCAGCGCGGGCGGCGATCGTCCCCAGCCTGACGCCCGGCCAGTTGTGGACCGCATAGACCGCCTCGACCGGAAAGCGCTTGAACAGGCCGTCCCCGATCATGCGCATGCTGCCGCCCTCGTTCTCCTCGGCCGGCTGAAAGATGAAAGTGACGGTGCCGTCGAAGGTGCGCGACTCGCTAAGCAATTTGGCGGCGCCGAGCAGAATCGCGGTGTGGCCGTCATGGCCGCAGGCGTGCATCACGCCCTCTTGCCTCGAAGCATAGGACAGGCCGGTTTTCTCCAGCACCGGAAGCGCGTCGAGCTCGGCGCGAAGGCCGATAGCGCGTGCGCCGCCGCCGCTGCGCAGGACACCGACGACGCCGGTGCCGCCGATCCCTTCATGCACCTCGTCGACGCCGAAGGAGCGCAGTTTCTCTGCAACGAAACGCGCCGTTTCGTGTTCATTGAATGCGAGCTCCGGATTGGCATGGATATGGTGCCGCCAGCCTATGACCTCTGGTGTCAGCGCGGCGATCCGGTCATTGTGCAGCATGATGGCTCCTTTCCGCCGACAAAAAGCGGCTTGGTTTGCCAGCCATAGAAGGCCCCGCGAGAGGCGTCTTGAACCGGATTGACCATGGCAAGGACAAACGAAGCGGCAGAGACCGGGAAATACTGGCGCCATCCGTGCTTCCCCGACCTGGGCCTGTTCGAGGCGCGCTTCACCCAGCACCGCTACGACCTGCACACGCACCCGACCTATGTGATCGCCCTGATCACCTCGGGCTGCGAGCGCATTCGCATCGGCCGTCAAAGCGTTCTCGCTCCGGCGGGCACCATTGCCGTCGTCAATCCCGAGGAGTGGCATGACGGCGAACGCGGGGCGTATGAAGGCTGGGCCTACCGGACGTTTTATCCTTCGGTGCCGCTGATGAGCGCGCTTGCCGACGAACTCGGCCGCGACGGCGCTCCGGTGTTTTCGCGCGCGACTATCGAAGACAGTGGTCTCGCCGCAGCATTGATGTCAGCACACCAAGGCTCGACGTCCCCAGACTCAATGACGGCCGAGACGTCCCTGCTCGTGGCGCTGCGACGGCTGATCGTTCGGCATGGCGACTCGAGCGGACAGGCCGAAGAGATCGAAAGCTCCGGATCGCAGCGAAGATTTTCCCTCTACCGCGATCTTGTCGAAAGCGAGCTTGGCTCGCAGCTCGACCTCAAGCGGCTTGCCGGCGCGGCTGGCGTGACCCGGTTCCAGGTCATCCGCGACTTCAACAAGGTAATTGGCCTGACGCCGGCGGCCTATATCCGTGACCGGCGATTGCGCCGGGCGAGTGCGCTGATCGAACGGGGATTTGGCCTCGCCGACGCCGCCATCGCGGCGGGTTTCGCCGACCAGAGCCATCTGTCCCGTACCTTCCGGGCCATGCATGGCATGACGCCAGGCATGTTCAGAAGAGCGGGATAAGGCGCTCCTGAACAGACAAGCTTGCGCGCCAATGCTTGCTGCGCAATGCTGACGCAGCTCGGGGGGAATCATGCGAAAAATCTTGGCTTCGACGCTGCTGCTCGCGGCAGTTCTATCCGCAACGGCTGCCCAGGCGCTGGACGCCAGCGGCACGCCGGTTGTCGTGACCCCGCTTGCCTCTCGCACCGAGACTGCATCCGGCCAGCCGATCACGCTGCCGCAGAAGAACGTCCAGGTCCTGGTCTCGGCCTATCAGATCGCGCCGGGCGCGACCTTGCCGGTCCACAAGCATCCGTTTCCGCGCTATGCCTATGTCGAGGCCGGCACGCTTCAGGTCACCAACGTCGAGACCGGCAAGAGCAACACCTATCAAACAGGTGATTTCATCATCGAGATGATCGGGCAATGGCATCAGGCGACCAATGTCGGCGCCGATCCGGTCAAGCTGCTGGTCATAGACCAGGTCGAAGAGGGCACCAAGAACACGGTGTTGCGCCAGTAGCTGCCACGTCTGAAAACGGCGTCCGGGCGGATCCAGCACGGCGCGTAACAGCCGTCAGAACGCGAATCCCTCCGGCAAATTGTGATTCCAATAGCCTTCCTCGACAAGTTCACTTATGCGCCAGCCCTCGGACGTGCGTACGACGCGGTCTCGATACCAAAGCCCCTGGAAGAAGACCTGCCTTTTGCCTTCGCCGAGGTCGACCACCATCGGGCATGAACAATGCACGCGCGCGCTGGCCTCATCCCCTCGGAGATCCAGAAGGATTGTCGAAATGGCGTGCTGCGAGATCAATATCTTCGAAAGGGCGCCTTTCATGTAAGCAACATGCTCGTCCACACCGCTCCTGATTCCACCTGTTACAGTGTCGTCAAGCACGGCATCGGGTGTGAATATTTTGCGATAGGCTTCCCAGTCGCGATCGTCCACCGCATAGCAATAGCGAACAAGCAGCTGTTCGATCTCAAGCCTATCGGAAACCTCCTGCAATGAAAGGGTCATGTCCTGTCTCCGCGGTTGGCGGCACTAATGCCGCATGCGCCAAGCCTGCCCCGACATTTCGATCAATATTCACGTTGCCGATGCCCCGAGCAACCTCGCCGCGCGATTGGGCATGCGCAAACCCGAACACTCATTTGGCCTCCGCCTTTACCCGGCTGGCAGCGGCGGCCAGCACGGCGCGATCCCCCTCTTCGTACAAGCGGCGGATGGAGATTGCCTTGACGCGCCAGCCTTCCGGCGTCCGCACCAGCCGGTGGAGATAGCTGCCGCCGACCGTCCAGAACCGCCCGTCGATCCAGTGGGCTGCGCGGACATGGCTGCGTGCGACCGCGTCATTGCCCGCGCCCTCGACAGTGATGTTGGTGATGAGGTGCTGGGTGGCGTCGAAGCCCGGCAGCAGCCCTTGCCATTGGGCGATCAGCGCGTCGCGGCCGCTGGTCGTGACCTCGCCGCCGAAGAGGCTGGTATAGTCGGTCGTGACACGGGCCGCGAAATAGGATCTGACCCGGTCCCATTCACGCAGATCGGCATAGAGGCCAATCCCGGCAATCGCTTCCGCGATAGCGATCCTGTCGTCGACCGTCAGCGCATCTCCCGATGCGCTCGAGGCGGGCGTCGAGACCGCGGAAATCATCGCAGCGGAAACCACCGAGACCAGGACATGCCGGCGGGTGACGAGGCTCATTGTCCCGCCTCCCCCGCACCGCCCAGCGTTGCGCGGAAATGCGCGGCGACGGCATCGCTCGCCGCCTTCACCGGCGCGGCACGGTCGTAGAAATCGAACTGGGTGACGTTGTCGAGCCACAGCTCCCGCCTGGAGCTGGTCAGCCGCGCGTAAAACTTGTGCGCACCCTGCGGAATGGCAGCCGCCTCGCTGTGCACCATCAGAAAAGGCTGGTTCAGGCGCGGAGCCGCCCGGATCGCATCGAACCCCAACCAGCCGCGCCAGAACGCCGGATCGGCCTCGTTGCGCCAGGCCGGGAGCATGCCGCGATCGGGCTCGGTGTAGTAAGGCACCTTGAACATGACCGCGCGCTCGTCGGTCAGGCTCGCGGCCGGCAAGAACGTTTGCTTGCCGGTGCGGCGATACTCGGTCTCGGCCGCATCGCCGGCGGCTTCAAGCCTGGCGACGCCGTCGTTGCCGCCATAGGTCTGCTCGACCACTTCGGCATCCTGCAACCAGGGCGCAACGAGGGCGACCGACTTGATCGCGGCGTTTCCTGCCGCGGCGGTGACCATATAGCCGGAGCTGGCGCAAATGCCGAGCCCGCCGATGCGGTCCTGATCGGTCTCGGGCCGGGTCGCGAGATAGGCGACCGCCGCTTCGATGTCGGCGATCTTGGCGTTAGGATCCTCGTACTGGCGGCGCATGCCGCCGCTTTCGCCCCAGCCGCGAAAATCGAAGGTCAAGGCGACGAAGCCGCGATCGGCCATCTCGCGGGCGTAGCGGGCCGGCATCTGTTCCTTCACCGTCATCCAGGCGCCGGTCACGACCAGCGCCGGCCGAGGTTTTGCCGCGTCCAGATCCTCTGGCAAATAGAGCTCGCCGACAAGCTGCTCACCATGCGAGGAGAATGTGACGCGCTCGACGCGCGGTGCGGCGACGGCATTGGAGGCGGCGAGCGCGGCGGTGGTTGCTACGGCAAGTGTCAGGGTTTTAAGCATCGCAAGTCTCCTTTGGCTTGGAGTGAGAAGCGCTGCGCGTTGCGAGAAAGACCGCCGTCTCAGCGCTGGCCAGCCAGTCGGCCGGGCAGCGGCTTCAGCGGGTAATGCGCCCAGTAGAAGGCGTCCGACTGGTACATGTCGGTCAAAAAATTCTGTGCCTCGGCGATCTTGCCGTCCTGGATGCGAAACATCAGCGCGTAGAGCTGGTCGATCTCGGGACCTGAGCCGACATTCGACCAGCCGCGATGGACGTCGACGACGAGGTCGCCCTGCGCCTGGAAGAAGATCGGCCCGGCCTTGAATTTGCCATCGGCCAGGCCGCGGAAGAAGGCGACCACCTCGTCCGGCCCGCGCTTGTCGCCGGCGAGCGGATGATGGCCGGGAATGCGCCACACGATGTCGGGCGCAAGGAAGGACCGGACGGCCTCGGGATTGCCGGTCGCGTAAGCTGCGTAATAGTCCTTGACGAGCTGGATGTTGCGGTCTTCCAGCGGACCGCCGTGCGCCGGGGCGGCAGACGCCGCCAGAAGAGCGCCGGCGGCGAGCGAAGCGAGCCTGGTCATCGGTCCTTTCTCCCTGCCTGTTCGAGCCACGCAACAGCGAGCCCGTTCGTCGAGCCCAACATGAGGCTTTTTGTTCGCCGGAAAAACCAGTAGAGTTCGACAGGGCTATTTGGAAAATCCTTACAATGCGCCTCGACCAGTTCAGCGGCATCGTCGCCTTCGTGAAAGTCGCCGAGGCCAGGAGCTTCACCCGCGCCGCCGCCGAGCTCGGCGTCGCTCCGGCCTCGTTGAGCGAGGCGGTCAAGGGGCTCGAGCAGCGTCTGGGGGTGCGGCTGCTCAACCGCACGACCCGCAGCGTTGGCTTGACCGAGGCTGGCGCCCACTACCTCGACCATGTGCGTCCGGCAGCCGAAGATATCTGGGCGGCTGGTGCGGCTCTGCGCGACAGCCGCGATCGTCCCGCCGGCACGCTGCGGCTCAGCCTGCCGTGGATCGCCGCTCCGCTGCTGATCGAGCCGCTGATGCGGCCGTTCATGGATGCTTATCCCGAAGTGCGGCTTAGTCTGATTTTCGACGACAGCTTCGTCGATATCGCCGCCGATGGCTTCGACGCCGGCCTGCGCATCGGCGAACTTCTCGAGAGAGATATGATCGGCGCGCGCCTGGGCGGGCCCCTGCAGATGGTCGTGGTGGGCAGCCCCGATTATCTGGCGCGCAACGGCACACCGAAACGGCCGGCAGACCTCGCCGCCCATCGCTGCATCGCATTCGCCCTCACCCGCACCCGCACGATTTCACCCTGGGAGTTTATCGTGGAGGGACGCGAAGTCGCATTCACGCCGGACGCATGTCTGGTCGTGAACACGCTTCCGCTGTGCATTACCGCCGCCGCGCAAGGGCTTGGCCTCGCCTTCGCGGTCGAGGGCCTCGCCGCGCCGCTTCTCGCCTCAGGCGCGCTGGTCAAGGTACTGGAGCCTTTCTGTCCAGCTTACGAGCCGCTCCACCTCTATTATCCGAGCCGCCGCCTGGTACCGCCGAAGCTGCGGGCCTTCATCGACTTCGTCCGCGCGAATTCGCACAAGCTGCGGATCTGATGTGGCTTTTCGAGAACCCGGCCCCGTTCAGCCCCAGGCGCCGACCATCTGCCTGGTGGTTGCGTTGAGCCGGTTGAATGCGTTGATCAGGGCAATCTGGACGACCAGGGCGGCAAGCGCCTTTTCGTCATAGTGCCGGGCGGCCTCGTCCCAGACTGCATCCGGCACCGGATCCGGCCGGTCGGCCAACCGGGTTGCCGCCTCGGTCAGCGCCAGTGCGGCGCGTTCGGCGTCGGTGAAGTAAGGTGTTTCGCGCCAGGCTGACACGGTGAAGACGCGCTCGTCCTTTTCGCCGGCCTTCTTCAATTCGCGCGCATGCATATCGACGCAGAGGCTGCATCCGTTGATCTGGCTGGCGCGCAAATGGACGAGCTTGCGCGTCACATAGGACAGGTCGGCCGTCTCCGTCGACTTGTCCAGCGCGAGCAACGCCTGCAAGGCGCCGGGAATGAGCATCACCGGGTTTTTCAATCGTGCTTGCATGGTGGTCTCCTTCGGGCGTGTTTTTTCAAGCCCGGACGACGAACATCCGGGGTCTCGATATTTCTTGGTTCTGTCAGTTCGCCGGCCGCCGCGCTGCGGCAAGGCGAGCGCCGGGATCTTCAGCTTTGCGAGGCAGTCACCCGCTCAAGCCGCTCGAGAATGCGCGGCCAACCGCTTCCCATGCCGATGTAGCCGCGCTCGTCCTCGGACCGGAACCCGGAATGCTCCATGCGCACCCGCGTTGCTGTACCTTCGGGCGTCAACGACCATGTCACCACGGTCTTCAGACCGCTGTCGGATTCGGTGCCGTCGCCCCAGCTGTAGGCTAGCAGGCGTGGCGGCTCGATCTTCAGCACCTCGCAGTTCGTCACGCCGGACCAGCCAGGCACCGGCGTCGCGCGAAAGGTAAAGCGATGGCCTTGCTCAGGCGCAAAGTCGTTCTCCATCAGCCATTCGGCAACTAGATGCGGCACGGTCAGTGCGCGCCATATCTTTTCAGCCGCATGCGGGATCAGACGCTCGACGACAATGGATTTGGTTTCGATTGTGGTTGCTTCAGTCATGACTTCGGACCCGTTGTTTGCGGTTTGGCTGGGCTATCAACAACGCGCTCTCCATGAGAACCAATAACTCACCAGCTATGAGTTACGTATAACGCTTAAGTTATGAATGTGTCAAGCGGCCGAATGGCAGGCGCGCCCGCAAGCACATTGAGCCAACACTTCCGGCTTTCATCGCACCATGCCCGATGCTACCGCTGGCCAGCTGAAATCATCGACGGATCGCCCATGACCGAGACCGAACGCCCTCGCCTGCCGCTGATCGAGATCTGCGTCGAAGGCATAGACGGCCTGCTGGCCGCGCAAGCCGCAGGCGCCGACCGTGTCGAGCTCTGTGCCAGCCTGATCGAGGGCGGCATCACGCCGAGCTTCGGCACGGTGCGCACGGCGCTCGAGCTGGCGACGATCCCGTTCCACGTCATCGTGCGGCCGCGCGGCGGCGATTTTCTCTATAGCGAAGCCGAATATCGTTCGATGCTCGCCGATGTCCGTGCGCTTGCCGAGCTTAGCGTCGCCGGTGTCGTTATCGGCTGCCTTAATGCCGACGGCACGATCGATGAGCAGCGCATGAGCGAACTGGCGCAGGCGGCGGGGAGCTTGAACGTCACCTGCCACCGCGCTTTCGACATGACCCGCGATCCGACAGAGGCGCTGGAATCGCTGATCCGCTGCAAGGTCGGCCGCGTGCTGACCAGCGGCCAGCGCGACATGGCGCTGGAGGGCGCCAACCTGCTCGCCGATCTGGTCAGGCAGGCCGGCGACCGCATCATCATCCTCGGCTGCGGCGGACTTGATCCCGAGAACATCAGCAAAGTGCGGAGGAAAACCGGGTTGAGCGAAATGCACTTCGCCGCGCTCAAGGACGTGCCGAGTGCCATGCGCTACCGCAACCCGAAAGTCGGCATGGGCGGCACCGACCTCGACCGCGAATACCGCAACACCGTGACCGACGAGGCGCTGGTGGCGGCGACCATCGCCGCTGCCCGGACATGATCCTGGAAGATCGAACAAAAACATGATCGAAATGCGTTTGCCGATCGAACGGGTTTCGCCGCAGGATGAGCCCGCCATCCTCGCGCTCAACAACGAGCACGCTGCGGAATTATCATGGCTCGAACCTGAGCGCCTGTCCTTCCTGCTCGGCGAAGCGTTTTACGCGCGCCGTATCGGTGCGCTCCAGGCCTTCATCATGACCTTCGACCAGCACGCGAGCTACGACAGCCCGAACTTCCTGTGGTTTCGCCAGCGCTACCCGCGGTTCGTCTATGTCGATCGCGTCGTGGTCGCCGCCGCAGCGCGCGGGCGCGGCCATGCCCGCCGGCTGTATGAGGATCTGTTCGAGCAGGCGTCACGCGCGGGCCAGGCGATCGTCACCTGCGAAGTCAATGCCGAGCCACCCAATCCGGCTTCGGACGCCTTCCATGCCGCACTCGGCTTTGCGGAAGTGGGCGACGCGGTAATCCACGGCGGCAGGAAAGCCGTGCGGTATTATGCAAGACGGATCGCCGGCTAAACGGCGGGCGCCGTTCGCCCTACCAATTGCGGTTCAGCCAGGAGCGGGCCGGCTTTTCGATGATGTAGTAGCCGCACAGCGCGCAAGCGAACGCCGCCGCAAACATCAACCACGGCGAACTGCCTTTTATGTCGACGAATTGATAAAAGGGCTGCTGCCAAAGATAGAGCGAATACGACCACAGCCCCAGCATCGTCATCGGCAGGGACGATAGAAACCCGGTCAGATACCGGCTGCTGAAGTCGAGCAAATTGACGGCGAGCGCCAGCAGCGGCACCGCGACCAGATAGTGGATGGGGGTTGGCACGGCAGCCATGAAAAGGAGCACAGCCACTACTGAGGCCGCCAGGGCGACATGCGGCCCCTTGAGCAGCGCCGGCAGCCTGTCGTCGGCCTTGAGCAGGCATATCACCGCCGACAGCAGGATCGAGGCGATGTGCACGTCGGTGCGCCAATAGGTGCCCTCGTAGCCTATTGCGAGCACCCAGTAGGAGATGGCGCCGTTTGCCATGGCCAGCACCGACAATGCACCGAGCAACATGATGACCCGGGACCGCCCCGAGACGACGACGCTGATCAGCGCCAGGATGATATAGGCGTGCTCTTCGACGCAGAGCGACCAGATATGGTCGAGCGCGCCGGCGCGGGTGACGAGAATTCCGGCATAGTTGTAGGTGAACGTCAGCGCCGTCAGCGCCGCCTTCGACTTGAAGGCGATGAATGTGCCGGACAAGGCAACCATCGCGGCGACGACAAAAATCAGCAGTGCCGGGTAGATGCGGGAGAACCGGCGCTTGAAGAATTTCTTCAGCGGATAGTATTCGACAAACAGGATCTCGGCCATCAGCCGGCCGCTGAGCACGAAGAAGAATTCGACGCCCAGGACGCCGAGATTGATGCCGGGAACGGGGAAGAAATGGCCGATCAGCACCAGCGCGATCGACAGGCCGCGCCAGCCGTCGAGATAGGCAAGCCTGGTTCTTGCCGAGCTATCGGCCACAGGCCTGGACACGACAAGACGCGCCGCGGAGATGTCCGTCATGCCGGTCCCTTCATTGAACCTGCGAAAGGTGGGCTGGAGGCCGCATTCCTCCAGCTATATTGCAGCGCACCAGAGCTTTGTGCAAGTGCGAGATAACGACACGCCCGAAGTAGGGGGACGGACCGAAAGGGGCTGTCATGTCCGTTCCCCGAAACCAACGGTCGACAGTCTCAGGCGTTGGCGGCAGGCGCTTCGCGCCGTGGCCGGCTTGTTCCCAAATAGTACATTGCCATCTTGGCCGGCAGAGCAAAATGTACCGGCGATTTCCGCGACGCAACGCGGCAGGCCTAGCCTTTGCGCGATGCAATGCCTTGCCCGACCGGCCAAATCGGTCGAATGTGCCAGCGACATATCCACTGAACAGAGACAGTGCATGACCGGCTTCGTCCTTCCCTTGCCCGCAACCCCGTCGGTGGCCGTGGCCGGCTCGCCGGAGCGTTTTGCGGTGCGCCGGATCTTCTGCGTCGGCCGCAACTACGCCGCTCATGCCCGCGAGCTCGGCAATGACGAGCGCGACCCTCCCTTCTTCTTCACCAAACCAGGCGACGCAGTGGTCGACGCGGCAGTCGGTTCGGGCACCACGATCCCCTACCCGCCGCTGACCCAAAACCTGCATCACGAAATCGAGCTGGTCGTCGCGATCGGCAGAGCCGGCTTTCGCATACCGCGCGAGCGGGCGCTGGACCATGTCTGGGGCTACGGCGTCGGCGTCGACCTGACTCGCCGCGACCTTCAGGACGAGGCGAAAAAGGCGGCAAGGCCGTGGGACTGGTCGAAAGCCTTCGACCGTTCAGCGCCCTGCGGCCCGCTGGTTCCGGCGCAAAAATCCGGTCATCCCGACAAGGGCTGCATCTGGCTCGCGGTCGACGGCGAGATCAGGCAGGACGGCGACCTTGCCGAACTGATCTGGTCGGTTCCCGACATCATCTCGATTTGCAGCGAGGCGGTAGAACTCCGGCCCGGCGACCTGATCTTCACCGGCACGCCCGCCGGTGTCGGCGCCATCGGGCCGGGCGAAAAGATCACCGGCGGCGTCGACGGCATCGGCGAAATCGAACTGACCATCGGCCAACCGTGTTCATGAACCGATGAGCGACATCGTCCTCCATAACTACTACCGCTCCTCGACCTCTTACCGGGTGCGGATCGCGCTGGAGATGAAGGGCCTGTCCTACGACTACGTGCCGCATCATTTGCGCCACGGCGAGCATCTCGAACCCGCCTACCTCGCGGTCAATCCGCAAGGGCTGGTGCCGGCACTGGTCCTAGGCGACGGCACGCTGCTGACGCAATCGCTGGCGATCATCGAATATCTCGACGAGACCACGCCTGAGCCACCGCTGCTGCCCAAGGATGCGCCTGGCCGCGCCCGCGTCAGGATGCTGGCGCAGATGATCGCATGCGACATCCATCCGGTGAACAATCTGCGCGTGCTGACCTCGCTGCGCACACTGTTCGGCGCCGGCGACCAGGATGTCGTCAACTGGTTCCGGCACTGGGTGAACGAAGGTTTCCAGCCGCTTGAAAAGATTCTGGCTTCCTCGCCCGAGACCAAGACATTCTGCCATGGCGACACGCCGGGGCTGGCCGACATCTGCCTGGTCGCACAGGTCACCAGCAATGCCCGTTTCGGCGTCGACATGACGCCCTATCCGATCATCGCGCGCATAAGCGCCGCCTGCATGGCGCTGCCGGCGTTCCAGAAGGCAGCACCTGAGAACCAGATCGATGCCGAGTAGGCCGCAAATTGCATGAAGTGATGAGGAACAGCCGATGAAAGCCGTCGTCTTCGAAAAGTTCGGCGAAACGCCAACGATCCAGACCGTTCCCGATCCGGAGCCGGCACCGGAAGGCGTCGTCATCAAGGTGGAGGCGACCGGCCTCTGCCGCAGCGACTGGCATGGCTGGATGGGCCACGACGACGGCATCCGCCTGCCGCATGTGCCGGGCCACGAACTGGCCGGCGTCGTGGTCTCCGCAGGCAACCAGGTGACCCGCTGGAAGGGCGGCGAGCACGTCACCGTGCCGTTTGCCGTCGGCTGCGGCCGCTGCTTCGAATGCACGTCGGGCAACCACCAGGTGTGCGAACATCAGTTCCAGCCCGGCTTCAGCGCCTGGGGTTCGTTCGCCGAATATGTCGCCATCGACCATGCCGACACCAATCTCGTGCGCTTGCCCGACGAGATGGAATTCGCCACCGCCGCCAGCCTCGGCTGCCGGTTCGTCACCTCGTTCCGCGCCATCGTCGACCAGGGCCGGGTGACGCCCGGCGAATGGGTGGCCGTGCATGGCTGCGGCGGCGTCGGCCTGTCGGCGATCATGATCGCCAGCGCCATGGGCGCCAATGTCGTCGCCATCGACCTGACTGACGAGAAGCTGGACTTCGCCCAAAAGATCGGCGCGGTGGCGACGATCAACGCGGCAAAGACGCCGAACGTGGTCAAGGCGGTCAAGCAGATCACCAATGGCGGCGCGCATATGTCGATGGACGCGCTCGGCCACCCCAGTACCTCGTTCAACTCGATCGCAAACCTGCGCCGCCGCGGCCGCCACGTGCAGGTCGGCCTGATGCTCGGCGACCATGCCAGGCCGCAGATACCGATGGACAAGGTGATCGCATTCGAGCTCGAAATCCGCGGCAGCCACGGCATGCAGGCCTTCCGCTACCAGGCGATGATGGAGATGATCCGCACCGGCAAGCTAAAACCCGAACTGCTGGTCGGCAAGAAGATCAGCCTCGAAGAGGCGCCGGCCGCATTGATGGCGATGGGCGGCTTCGAAGGCATAGGCATCGGCGTGGTGACCAGATTCTAGATCACGCCCTGAGTCTGGATCAGCGAAACGACGCGCAGACCTCCCGCACGCAGGCTCGCAGCCAGCGTTGTGCCGGATCGGCATCGAGCCGCGGATGCCACAGCATCGAAATGGTGACCTCCTCGATATCGACCGGCAACGGGAAGCTGTACATGCCCGTGCGCGCGCCCAGCGTGTGCCGTTCGGGGACGCTGGCGATCAGATCGGAGGCGCGCGCCATGGCGAGCGTGGCCGAGAAGCTGGAAACCATGCACACGATCGTCCGCTCGAGACCGAGCAATTTCAAGGCCTCGTCGATCGGGCCCTTTTCGCGGCCACGCCGCGAAACGCTGATGTGGCGGCCGGCAGCATAGCATTCCGGCGTCACCGGGCCTTTGCTCAGTCTATGGCCCGTTCGCACCGCACCGATGAAGCGGTCGCGAAACAGCGCCTGAATGCGCATTTCAGGGCTCGTTTCACTGGCAACCCCGATTTCGAGATCAACCGCCGCGTCACGCAACGACATGTCGTTCTTGTCGGATTTCGGCGCAAAACGCAGCCGCACGCCAGGTGCATCCGCTTCGACACGGGCCAGAAGACGCGGTGCGAACTCCTCGACGAAACTTTCGTTGGCGCGCAGCGTGAAGACCTTGTCGAGAGCAGAGAGGTCGAGGAGCTTGGCCGGGCGCAGCAGCGCTTCCGCATCCTGAACGACGCGGCCTACCTGTTGCTGCAATTCGAGCGCGCGCGGCGTCGCAACCAGGCCACGGCCGGCCCGGACCAACAATGGGTCGCCTGTCGCCTGGCGCAACCGCGCCAACGTCCGGCTCATCGCCGAGGGACTGAGGCGCAGCCGCCCGGCCGCGCGCGCCACACTGCCCTCGGTCAGCAGCACATCAAGGGCGACAAGCAGATTGAGATCTGGCGACGACATGGAAGGACCGTAGCACAGCTCGGCCGCGATGTGGCGTTTCATGCACGAATAAGATGCAAATACTGCGCCTTCCGCCACATCATGCGAGGGAATAGCGTCCGACAGCTCCGATTGGGGGCTGCCGGCAAAGGAGTTCACCTTGGCATCGACCGCTGAAAAGACCTGGGACGAAATTGCCCCGGTGAGCGCACGCTCGACCCGATGGGCATTGGCAAGCCTGTCGCTTTCAACGCTGCTGTCGTCGCTCGCCACCAGCATCGCCAGCGTCGGGCTGCCATCGCTGATGCAGGCGTTCGACGCATCGTTCCAGCTCGTGCAATGGGTCGTCCTGGCTTATCTGCTCGCTATCACCACCTTGATCGTCAGCGTCGGGCGGCTCGCCGACATAGTCGGCCGCCGACCGCTATTGCTCGGCGGCATTGCCCTGTTCACCTTCGCATCGGTGCTTTGCGGGCTCGCGCCGACGCTCTGGCTGCTGATCGCCGCACGGGCCGCACAGGGGCTCGGCGCGGCCGTCATGATGGCTCTGACGCTGGCCTTTGTCGCCGACGCGGTTCCCCGGGATAAAACCGGCAGCGCCATGGGCCTGCTCGGCGCCATGTCGGCGATCGGCACCACGCTTGGCCCCTCCCTTGGCGGACTGTTGATTGCCGGCCTCGGCTGGCGCGCGATCTTCCTCATCAATCTGCCGTCGGGGGTGCTGGCCTTTGCGCTTGCCTGGCGCTTCCTGCCGGCCGGAAAAAAGACGCCAGGTCGGCGCGGTTTCGACGGCATCGGCACGGCTTTGCTCGCGCTGACGCTAGCCGCCTATGCGCTCGCCATGACCCTTGGGCGTGGCAGTTTTGGTTCTCTCAATGTCGGCTTGCTGATTGCCGCAACCGTGGCTGGCCTGCTGTTTGTCATTGCGCAGACAAGGGTCCAGAACCCTTTGATTCAACCTGCGAGGTTCCGCGACCAGGCGTTGAACGCAAGCCTCGCCATGAACCTGATCGTCGCCACGGTGATGATGGCGACGCTGGTGGTCGCACCATTCTATCTGTCGCGCGCGCTTGGGCTAGACGCAGCCATGGTCGGGCTGGTTCTGTCGACCGGCCCTCTGATTACCGCATTGGCGGCGCTGCCGGCCGGACGCCTGGTCGATCGTTTCGGGGCGAACCGGATCATGATCGTCGGCCTGTTCGATCTCGCTATTGGCACCTTTGCTCTGTCGCGGGCGGAATTCGGTATTGCCGGCTATGTCGTACCAATCATCATCGTCTGCACCGGCTACAGCCTGTTTCAGACCTCCAACAATTCGGCCGTGATGACGGGCGTCGCATCCGACCAGCGCGGCGTCGTCTCCGGCCTGCTCAATCTGTCGCGCAATCTCGGCCTGATTACCGGTGCGTCGGTGATGGGTGCGGTTTTTGCCTTCGCATCGGCTGGGGAAAGCACTGGCTTGGCAGTGTTGGCACCTGCGGCAGCGGCACGAGGGATGCAGGTCACTTTCCAGGTGGCGACGGGCCTGGTGCTGATGGCGCTGATCCTTGCGGTATTTTCAGCCCGCGCCACTGCCGGGCGAACAGATATCCTTGCCAAGCATCCTTGAGGATTCCACCCGGTTCGCATGCAACTCCGGCAGCCGGCGCACCTATCTCGCATATCTCTTGGCACCGACGACGCAAAGCACGACGGCGGCGGTGACGGCGATCATGGCGGGACTGACCTGCTCATGCAGCAGCGCTGCCGCCAGCCCCAGGCCGAAGAAGGGCTGCAGCAGTTGCAACTGCCCGACCGCGGCGATGCCGCCTTGCGCCAGGCCGCGATACCAGAACACGAAACCGATCAGCATGCTGAACAGCGAGACATAGGCCAGACCAATCCATGCGCCCCTGCCGGCACTTTCGAGCGACGGCGGCATGGTGATGAACGTCAGCGCCAGCATGAGGGGTAGCGACAGCACCAGCGCCCACGAAATCACCTGCCAACCGCCGAGTTTGCGCGACAGCGCCGCTCCTTCGGCATAGCCCAATCCGCACACGATGATGGCGGCCAGCATCAAGATGTCGCCGAGCGGCGAGACCGACAGGCCTTGCGTGACTGCGAAACCGGCGACAAGGGCGCTGCCGAGGCACGAGAACAGCCAGAACGCCGGCTTCGGGCGATCGCCGCCTCGAACCACACCGAAGATCGCGGTCGCCAACGGCAACAGGCCGACGAAAATGATGGAGTGAGCCGACGTGATGTGCTTGAGCGCCAGCGCCGTCAGCAGGGGAAAGCCGACCACGACGCCAAGCGCCACGATCGCCAGCGGGAACAGATCTCGCCGCTCCGGGCGCTTCTGACGAAAAACGAGCAGCAGCGCCAGGCCGAGGATGCCCGCCGAAGCCGCACGGGCGACCGTTACGAACACCGGATCGAAATCCATCACCGCCACGCGCGTCGCCGGAAGCGAACCGCTGAAGATCAGCACGCCTATGAACCCGTTGACCCAGCCACTCGCCGCCCAACCACTCGCCGCCCAACTACTCGCCGCCCAACTACTCGCCGCCTTGTCCATCGATGCCCCGCTGATTTCGCCCTCTATCGGGCCGGGCGTCTGGCTCCGCCAGAGACAATCAGGTACAGTTTGACAAAACCGTCATGGTAGGGCGAGCAGTACGGATGGATGAGCAGACGACAACAGATGAGGGCAGCCGGACGCTTGTCGAAAGCGTCATGGCGACGATCAGGCACAGGATCGCCGCGCGCAGCCTGACACCGGGAACGCGGCTGCCTTCGATCCGGGCGTTTGCGAAGGCCATGCAGGTTTCCAAATCCACCGTGGTCGAAGCCTATGAGCGTCTTGCGGCGGAAGGCATGATCCGCTCGCGGCCGGGCTCGGGTTTCTATGCCGCCGGACCGTTGGCTCCGTTGTCGCTGGCCGAGATCGGCCCCAGGCTTGACCGTGCCGTCGACCCGCTGTGGGTCTCGCGCCAATCGCTGGAAGCCGGCGACGGCGTCCTGAAACCGGGTTGCGGCTGGCTGCCGGCAACATGGATGCCCGAGGCTGGATTGCGCCGGGCACTGCGGACGACGGCCCGCGCCGACGACGCCGCGCTAACGGACTACGGCACGCCGCTCGGCTTGCCGGCGCTACGCCATCTGCTGGCGCGGCGCATGGCCGAGCACGGTATCGAAGCCTCCCCGGACCAGATCATGCTGACGGAATCGGGCACTCAGGCGATCGACCTGCTGTGCCGGTTCCTGCTCGAACCGGGTGACACGGTGTTGGTCGACGATCCCTGCTACTTCAACTTCCATGCCCTGTTGCGCGCCCATCGGGCCAAGGTGATCAGCGTCCCCTACACGCGCTCGGGTCCGGACATCGAGCTGTTCGCGCAAGCGCTGAACGAGCATCGGCCGCGCCTCTACATCACCAATTCGGCGCTCCACAATCCGACCGGCGCGATATTGTCGCCGGTCGTTGCCCATCGGCTGCTGAAGCTCGCCGACCCGTCGGGGCTGACGATCATCGAGGACGATATCTTCGCCGATTTCGAACACACACCGGCGCCCAGGTTGACGGCCTTCGACGGCCTCAGCCGGGTCATCCATATCGGAAGCTTTTCCAAGACGCTGTCGGCATCGGTGCGCTGCGGCTTCATCGCCGCTCCTCGCGACTGGATGGAAGGTTTGACCGATCTCAAGATCGCCACATCCTTTGGCAGCGGGCGACTTGCATCCGAACTGGTGCTGACGCTGCTGAAGGACGGCCTCTATCGCAAGCACGTCGATCTGCTGCGCGCGCGGCTCTCGCGCGCCATGGAAGAAACCGGCACCCGGCTCAGGGCAATCGGCATCGTGCCGTGGATAGATCAGCCGGCCGGCATGTTTCTATGGTGCAGGCTGCCGGAGGGAATAGATGCCGCGGACGTCGCCCGTCACGCTTTGTCGGCCAACGTCGTGCTTGCGCCCGGCAATGCGTTCAGCCTGTCCCGGTCGGCCAGCCGTTTCATGCGCTTCAACGTCGCGCAGTCCGGAGATGACCGGATTTTCAGGGCGCTTGAACAGGCGATGTCGCGTTGATTCGCGCTGCCGGAAGCCTGCTGGCCTGAGGCTGTGCTCTCAGGCCCCTGCCCGCTTGCGGCGTGCGTAAAGCATGACGAGCGTCTCGGCGGTCAGCGCCGGCCTCTGCTCGCCTTCGATCTCGACCGTATTGGCGGCCTTCATTAGATATTGCCCCGGACCTTTGTCTTCCATCGACAACAGCGTGGTGCGCAGCCTGATACGCGAGCCGACCCTGACCGGCGCCACGAAGCGCACTTTGTCGAAACCGTAATTGAACGCGGCCTGCGTGTTTTCGGGTACGATCCCCATCTCGAGCGCCAGCGCGCCGATGATCGACAGGGTCAGATAGCCATGCGCGATCGTGGTGCGGAACGGGCTTTGCCGCTTCGCCCGCTCGGGATCGACATGGATCCATTGATGATCGCCCGTGCATTCGGCAAACTGGTCGATGCGGTGCTGATCGACCAGCGTCCAGTCCGAAACGCCCAACTCCTGCCCGGCCATCGCCCTAAGTTGCTCGAAGGTCGGCGGCGTCCTCGGCCGTATCTGCGTCATTCCTGCTTTCCCGATCGCTTGCCTGTTCCGGACCACGACGGGCCGCCCCTGTCAATTCGCCAATGCGATTCCAGCGCATAATCTTCGGCCCGCGAACCGCCAGTCTTCGCCGCCAGCAAGTGTGCTGCCGGGGAAGAGCTACCTCTTGTCGTGGCCGGCGCGGATCTCCTCCATCGCCTCCTTGATGCGGCTGCGCAGGATTTCGATCGATTCGGTGCCGGACGCCCTCGCCAGTTCGGCCATCTCGCCGGCATTCTTCAGCGCGGTCTCGAAGGATTTCCTGGCGAACGCCGCCTGCTTCTGCATCATTTCCTGCGGATTGCCGGGCGCTCTGTAGCTTTGTGCCATGTCGGTGATTCCGCGCAGCGTGTCCTGCAGCATCTCGCGTTGCCTTGACAACAGCGCCGAGGCTCCAGCGGCGCTCGCCCGTGCCGACTTCTCCAGCGCTTCCAGGTTCTTAGCGTGGTGGGCGAGGATCGCCTCGACATCGACATTCGGCAGCTTCAGGTCGCGGCCGAATTTGCCGAACATGTCGATGAAGGACTCGGACTCCGGTCGTTTTGCCATGCTGGTTCTCTCCCCCTGTTGCCGTGAACCCCGCCAATGCACGGAAGATAGTGCAGCGAAGCTCAGCGGTCCATTCGGACGAGTCAGCCGACAAGAAACAGCCGTTCGGCAGTGTAGAGCACGAGCCCGGCAAGGCCACCGATGATCATGCCGTTGAAGCGGATATATTGCAGGTCCTTGCCGATGTTCATTTCGATAAGCCTTGTCAGTTGCGCGAGGTCCCAGCGCTTGACCTGGTCGGCGATGAACTTCGACACGCCGCTCTTCTGGCTTTCGACGAAGGACGCCAGCGCCACGATGAACCCCTGGTTCATGTCGGCCCTGATCTGCGCGTCGTCGGCAAGATGGCGGCCGACCTCGACGAACATGGTGGCGAGATGGTCGCGGATCATCGAATTCGGCGCCTTGGCGTCCTGTTCGATGAACAGCCGCAGGCTGTCCCACATATCGCCGGCCAGCGCGCTGAGCTCTGGCCGGGCAAGGAAATCGCGCTTCAGCTTTTCGGCGCGCCTGGCATATTGTTTGGATGTCCTCAACCGCTTGACGAAGGTTTCGACGAAAAGGTCGAATTCGGCTCGCATCGGATGGTGCGGATCGGCCCGCACCTCATCGAGCAGCGAGTCGGCCGACGCAATGATCTTCTTCAACAGATAGGCGTCGGCGCGAAACAGGTTGAACAGCGACGGCAGTTCCTCGCGGATCTTCTCGCGCATCGTCGCCAGCGCCTGCTCGTCGCTCAGGAAGCGGCCGACCACCTTGGTGAACTCGTCGAATAATTTCTGGTGGCGGCGATCGTCAGTCAGCGCCGACAGCAGCTCGGCGGCGAGCGGCGCCAGCGGCACCTTTTCGATCTGCTCCAGCATACGGCTGGTGACGAAGCCGCGCAGTCCGGATTGCTCGACCGCCGCCAGCGTCTGCGGCACCAGCCGGCCGACGAAGCGCGACAAATCGGCGGCGCGGTTCGGGTCGGCCAGCCAGTCCGCGACCAGCGCGGAAAAATCGACCTCGGCGAGCTTTTCGCGCACCGGTTCCGGCGCCAGGAAATTCACCTCGATGAAGCGGCCGAGATTGTCGGCGATGCGATTCTGGTTTTCCGGGATGATGGCCGTATGCGGGATCGGCAGGCCAAGTGGCCGCCGAAACAGTGCCACCACCGCATACCAGTCCGCCAGGCCGCCGATCGTCGCCGCCTCGGCGAAAGCGGCGACGAAGCCCAACCACGCATGCCGGCTCTCGAGCGATTTCGCCACCGCAAAGACCAGCACGCAAAACGCAAGTGCTGCGGCGGCGACGAACTTGGTGCGCCTGAGCGCCGAAAGCTTGGCATCGGCGTCGAACCGGACGGACGCGACGGATGCAAATGCCGGGGCTGGTCGTGACATGATGGGCCGCTCCTGATCGTGTATGCGAACTTATCTAGTGTCGCCTGCCCCAGAAAGCGCGCCGCTGGTTCCGGTGCGCGCAATCGTGCACGCAAACTTGACGCCGGAATTCATCTATTATGCAGCGCCAGTCTGGAATTGTTCCAAACTATAGGCCATATTGACGCCAACCACTGTTATGTGAGGACACAATGCGGCTTACCCGTCAGACCAACTACGCCATGCGCATTCTGATGTATTGCGCCGCCAACACCGAGCGGTTGAGCCGCATCCCCGAGATCGCCGCCGCCTATTCGGTATCGGAACTTTTCCTGTTCAAGATCCTGCAGCCGCTGGTCGAAAACGGCCTGATCGAAACGGTGCGCGGCAGGAATGGCGGCGTCAGGCTCGGCCGCGCGGCCGAATCAATCAGCCTGTTCGATGTCGTACGGGTAACGGAGGAAAGCTTTGCCATGGCCGAGTGCTTCGAGAACGACGCCGCCGAATGTCCGCTGGTTGACAGCTGCGCGCTGAATTCGGCATTGCGCGAAGCGCTCAACGCCTTCTTCGCCGTGCTGTCGCGCTACACGATCGCCGATCTGGTGGCGGCGCGCCCGAATGTGCGGCACCTGCTCGGCATCGACATGCTGGTGCAAAGGGCGCCGGCCGCCTGATTTCTGGTCGCATCTCAGTTGGTGAGGTCTGTTGAGATTCAGGTCAGGCCGAGCCGGAGTCGAAGACGGGCGCGAAGCGACCAAAATGGTGGGTTCCGAGAACCGGAACGGAGCGTACGTTTGGGTACGTGAGTACCGGCCTGCGCCGGCCATAGCCTTAACTGCCGCACCTCTCATGAATGCTTCGGCCGGCGAAGGCCGGAAGCGCAGGAAACCGCCATTTGCAGGCCGGCATCACCTGAATATCAACAGACCGACTGCGGCAATACGAACGGCATGTTTGCCGCCGGCAACACGCCGACCTTCAGCCGGCAATCGAAGACCTTTTCGATCAGCTCGTCGCTGAGCACCTGTTGCGGCGAACCTGTAGCGGCGAGCCTGCCGCGATGCATGACGAAAATCCGGTCGGCATACATTGCCGTCAAATTGAGGTCGTGCAGGATGGCGAACACGCCGCCTCCGCGTCTGGCGAAATCACGCGCGATGTCCATGATGATCAGCTGGTGCTTGATGTCGAGGCTGGACACCGGCTCGTCGAGGAACAAATAGCGCGGCTTGCCGTCGAGCACCGGCGCCCACACCTGGCAGAGCACGCGGGCAAGCTGTACGCGCTGCTGTTCGCCGCCGGACAGCTCCTGGTAGAAACGGCCGGCAAAACCGTCGAGGTCGACGCGAGCCAGCGCCCGTTCGGGCAGGCGCTGGTCCTCGCCGGGCAGCGCGCCGGAACGCCCGCCGACCAGGCCTAGCCTGACGATCTCACGCACGGTGAACGGGAAGGACAGCGTCGTCGCCTGCGGCAGCACGGCGCGCAGCGTCGCCGCTTCGATCGGCTTCATCGCCGATAGATTGCGGCCGTTGACGGTGACCTCTCCCGAATAGCCAAGATCGCCGGACAGTGCTCTGAGGAAGGTCGTCTTGCCCGAACCGTTGGGGCCGACGATGGCCGCGACTTCGCCCGGCCGCGCCTCGAAATCGACGTTGGCGACGATGCGCTTGCCGCCGATCGCCACCGAGACATCGCGCGCTTTGATCATAGGCAAACTCTCACAAGTCGATGACGCCGCGCTTGCGCAGCAGGATCCACAGGAAGAACGGCGCACCGGCGACCGCGGTGACGATGCCGATCGGCAATTCGGCCGGCGCGACGATGGTGCGGGCGACGGCGTCGGCCAACAGCAGCAGCGCGGCGCCGAGCAGGGCCGATGCCGGCAGCAAATAACGGTTATCGGGGCCGATCAGCAGACGCAGCAGATGCGGCACGACGATGCCGACGAAACCGATGCCGCCGCTGACGGCGACCGACGCGCCGACCGCTGCCGAGACGCCGACAATCGCGGTGTATTTCAGCCGCTGCACCGGGATGCCGAGATGGCCGGCCGTGGCCTCGCCAAGCGCCAGCGCGTTCAGGCCGCGCACCAGGAACGGCATTGCCGCCAGCGCCAGGACGATGACAGGCCCGACGGAGCCGATCTTCTGCCAGGTTGCGCCGCCCAGCGAGCCGAGCTGCCAAAAGGTCAGGTCGCGCAATTGCCGGTCGTCGGCCATGAAGATCAGGATGCCGGTCAGCGCCATGGCGAGTGCTGCCAGCGCGATGCCGGCGAGCAGCATGGTGGCGACCGAGGTCCGGCCTTGCCGTGTCGCGACCTGATAGAGCAGCAATGTCGTCGCCAGCCCGCCGCAGAATGCAGCCAGCGGCAAAGCCATCGTGCCGAGCGCCGAAGTCAGCGGCGCCAGCATGGTCGAGCCAAGCACGATGACGGCGACCGCACCGAGGCTCGATCCGGCCGAAACGCCGATCAGGCCGGGGTCGGCCAGCGGATTGCGGAACAGCCCCTGCATGACGGCACCGGAGACGGCAAGCGATGCGCCGACCAGTACGCCCAGAATGACGCGCGGCAGACGGATGTCATGGATGATCAGATGGTCGCGGGCGCTCAATGCCGCGTCGCCGGGCAACGCGCCGAACAGCCAGTCATGCATGACGCCGATGGCCGAGGCATCGGATGCGCCGGAGGTCAGAGACAACAGCGCGGCGATAGCCAGCCCGACGCAGAGCAGCACGATGACGAGGCGGGCGCGCCGCGAACGGTCACCCTCGGCTGCCGTCGCCATGATGCCCGCCGCACCGGCGATCGAATGATCGGCCATCGCGCTCAATCCGTGACCTGGCCGCCATAGAGCGAGACGGCGAGGTCGTGGATGGCGTCGGCCGTGCGCGGGCCGAAGCCGAGCAGATAGCCGCCGTCCATGCGGATCAGCTTGCGGGCGGCACCCGCCGGCGTCGAAGCCACGGCAGGGTTCGAAAACAATTCGTCATCCGCGGTGGCCGGTCCGGCATTGTTCATCATCAGGATCACGTCGGGCCTGGCGGTGATGACGGCCTCGTCCGACAATTGCTTGTAGCCGGCAATGCCGTCGATGGCGTTGATGCCGCCCGAAAGCTTGATGATGCCGTCGGCGGCGGTGTCGCTGCCGGCGGCAAGCAGCTTGCCGCCCTGCATCGACAGCACGAACAGGATGCGCTTGCGATCCTTGATCGAGGCGGTCTGCTTTTCGGCTGCCTTCAGCTTGGCGTCGATCTGGACCGCCAGCGCATCGGCCTTGGCCTCGGTGCCGAGCGCCTTGCCGACGATGTGGATCTTATCGAGAATGCCTTGATTATCATAGCGCTCGGGCACCTCGACGAACGGGATGCTTGATTTCTTCAAGACGTCGACGGCTTCCTTCGGTCCGCTGCCGTGCAGGGCCAATATGCCCGACGGATTGACCGACAGCACACCCTCCGGCGACAGCTGGCGCATGTAGCCGACATCCGGCAGTTCCACCGCCGCTTGCGGATATCGGCTGGTCGAATCGCGTGCGACAAGGCGATCCTGTTCACCGAGCGCGTAGACGATCTCCGTGATCGAGCCGCCGATGGCCACGATCCTCGAGCGATCGGCGAAAGTCGCGATGCCCTCGGCGGCTTGAGCCGTCATCAGCGCGGCGAACGCCAGGAAAACGGCGGCCGCAGGACCAAGCGCCGACCTGGAGACCGATGCCAGCCTGGAGACAACAACCATCGTCGCTTTCCTCAGGCTGCGGTCGGGCTTGGGATACGCGGCAGGTTTTCGGCCAGAAAGCGCCAGTCTTCGCGCTCGCCTTCGCCTTCATGCCGCTTACCGAAGAACTGGATGATCATCTTGCCGTCGGCGCCATAGACTTCGAGCGACGTGACATGGCCGTCCCTGGTCGGCTTGCGCACGGCCCAGACCTCATCGATGTGGTCGGTCCGCAGGTGCAGATGGAAGGTCTCGTCGAGCACGTTGAGCCATGGTCCCATCGGCTTGATCGAGGCGACGGGGCCGGAATGGATCTGGATGCAGCCGCGATTGCCGACAAAGCACATGATCGGCATGGCGCCGGCAGCGGCGTGGTTGAACATGGCGTTCACTGCATCCTTGTCGACCAGCCAGGCGTAGTCCTGGCCGACCATGCGCACCGCCTGTCGGCGGCTGATCTTCAGTGTCTTCAGCATGCCGAAGAACTGGTGCACGTCGGTCAGCTGGCTCCAGCGGTCGCGCAGATCGTCGATGCTCGCCGGGTTGTCCGCAGTCTCGGTCTCATCGGTGGTGCCCGCTGAAATCGCCACCGTCGGCTCCTGGTTCGGCGATTCCAGCCCGGCCACCAGTTTCTGATAGGCGTAAAGGTTGGAGGCTGGCCTGAGATGCACCTTGTGTACCGCCTCGCCTGCGGTATCGAAGAACTGCAGGCTGCGGCGGATGTCGGCGCCGTCGCGCTTTTCCACGGCAAAGCCGTGCGCCCAGACTTTTGGGAAAATACGCAGGTCGATATTCTCGCCGAGCACCATGGCATTGTGATTGCCGGTGACGACCTTGTCGTAGACGCCGATCTTCTCGTGCACCGCGCTTTCGTTGCGGGTCAGCGCCATCACCTCACCGACAGCTTCGAGGCCAGTCAAAAGGTCGTTGACACGCGGCTCGACGCGCACGACCCCGTCGCCGCAATGCGCGGCGACCAGTTCGGCCTCCGAAATCCCGAGCTGGGCGGCTTGGTCGCGCTCGCGCATTTTCGGATTGTCTGCCCGTGCCCGCCGGATCTCGTGCGGGGCGGGTTTTACGCGCTGGTCCATTTCTGCCACCTACTTGTTGAGGATGAGCTTGCCCTGCCGGGTGATCTTCAGCCGGTACAGCGCACCATGATGCTCGATGCCGATCTCGTGCTCGCCCTGGAACAGCGTGTTGCTGGACAGCGTTCTCACGGCCGATTGGACCCTGTCGAAACGGGCGGAATTTTCGTCGGAACGGCGGACGCGATAGCGAAAGTCGCTGGGATTGTGTGTGTTCATTGGTTCGATCCCTTTCCTAGGCCGCGCATCTGGCTCGGCGCCTGCGTGAAATGCCGATTCAATTCTTGACTCGAATGATCATGTTATCTAGCAGTGCAATACCGGAGTAAATGAGTCAACATTTAAGACGCCGGACACGGTGAAAAATGCCAGCGAGCCCCAAGCCAGCCAGCATCGAACATGGATTCTTGGAGCTGCAGCATGGGGTTGGCGAATTGGGGACGGCTGGCGGGCAGCGGCCTGACACACTGTTCTATGACAAGCAAAATGGCCGCGTTGCTGGCCGGCACGGCGGCGATCCCGCTGCTCGCCACACCGGCCGGCGCCCAGCAGGCCGCCCAACCGGCAGCCCACCAGCAGCAGACTGACCCGTCTCAACAGCCCGAAAACGTAAAGCCGGCCCCTACCACACTGCTCGACAAGATCCTGATCCTCAGCCGTACCGGCGAGACGGCGATCGAGTCGCTTGCTTCAGCCAGCCATGTCGACGAGGAACAGCTCGAGCGCCGCATGGCGACGACGCCCAACGAAATGCTGTTCGGTGTGCCGGGTGTCGCCGTCCAGGCCGACGCAAGGCGTGTCAGTTCCAGCATCAACATCCGCGGCCTGCAGGATTTCGGCCGCGTCTCCGTCATTGTCGACGGCGCCCGCCAGAATTTCCAGCGCTCGGATCATGGCACGCAATCGACCTTCTACATCGATCCCGAATTGATCAAATCCGTCGATGTGATCCGCGGCCCGGTCGCCAACACCTATGGCTCCGGGGCGATCGGCGGCGTCGTATTTTTCGACACCAAGGATGCGCAGGATTTCCTCAAGCCGGACGAGACCTGGGCGGCATCCGCGACCGGGCGCTACGAAACCAACGGCGAAGGCTGGACCACCAGCGCCACCGGCGCCTATCGGATCAACGAGAACTGGGACGTGCTCGGCAATATCGTCTACCGCGACTATGACGACTACAAGCATGGCGGCGGCGACACTGTAGTGGGCACCGGCTTCGACGTCTTGAGCGGCCTCCTCAAGACGACCATCCGCCCCAGCGAAAACAGCGAGCTGAAGCTGGGCTGGATCGGCTCGAACGACGGATGGACCGAGACCAGCGGCAGCGCGCCGGTGAACGACGCCGACCTGAAGGCGAATACCTTCACGGCCCGCTACAACATCACCGACGAAGACAAGAGCTGGCTCGACCTCCACATTAATGCCTCTTACAACAAGACCAAGCTCGATCTGACGACCCTTGTCGCGCAAAACCGGTTTGATCCGGTCACCGGTCTGCCCGTGGTTTTGCCGGCGGGTTCGAAATCGACGTTCGACATCGGCACCTCCGGCATCGACATTTGGAACACGTCGAGATTCGAGACCGTTGGAATCGCGCATGAGCTGACCTATGGCGGCGACTGGATCGGCGACGATGTCGAGACAGGCGGCGCGGCGGGCGGCGACAGTTTCTACACGCCATCGGGCAACAGGAACGTCTCCGGCGCCTACGTCCAGGAGAAGCTCACCTGGGACTGGCTCGAGGTCATCGCCGGGCTGCGTTATGACAGCTACAAGCTCGACAGCGATGTCGGCGAAACCTCTGGCAACCGGCTGTCGCCACGCATCACAGTGGGCGTTTCGCCCTTCGAAACCACCGGCCTTTCCGGGCTGCAATTCTACGGCACCTATGCGGAGGGCTACCGTTCTCCGTCGCTGTCGGAGACGCTGATCAGCGGCAATCATCCGTCAGGCGTCAGCTTCCCGTTTCTCCCCAATCCGAATTTGAAGCCTGAAATCGGCAAGACCGTGGAGTTTGGCGTCAATTACAGCACCAATGGCGTCATCGAGGCTGATGACGCGCTGCGGCTGAAGGCGGCCTATTTCAACAACAACGTCGACGATTACATCGACGGCGTGACGTTGTCGCCGTTCGACCCGACCAGCGGCTGCCCATTCGGCCCGGGCATCCCGATCTGCTTCCAGTATCAAAATTTCGCCAAGGCCAGGATCCACGGCTTCGAGATGGAGGGCGTCTATGACGCCGCCTGGGGCTTTGCCGGGCTGTCGGCGTCGGTCACCGACGGCCACACGATTTCCTATGAAGGCGAACGGGCGGACCTTGTCACCGTCCCCTCCTCACAGATCACCGGGCAACTCGGCTTTCGCTTCCTCGAGGACAGGCTGACCATCGGCGGCGAGGTGCAATACAACGGCAAGCCGCAGGGCAACCCGGTGGCCAGCGACTACACGCTGGTCAATGCCTTCGCCAGCTACCAGGCGACCGACAATTTCAAGGTCGATTTCCGCGCCGACAATCTGTTCGACGTCAAATACGCCAACCCGCTGAACGCATCGACGACGAGCGTCGTCTACGAGCCCGGCGTCACCCTGAAGCTGGCGGCGACGATGAGGTTTGGAGGCTGACGACAATGACAGGCATCACGGCATCCCTTCGTCTGTTCGCCGCGGCGCTGGCAATGTCGCTTGTTGCGGCTCCGGCGTGGACACAACAGCAAGCACCGGCGCTGATCCTCGAGCTGAACGGCGCGCAGCCCTCCGACAAGGGCTGCCGCCTGACCTTCGTCGTCACCAACAATCTCGGCGCCGGTCTTTCCAAGGCGGCGTTCGAGATCGCGCTGTTCAACGAGGCCGGCGTCGCCGACCGGCTGACCGTGCTCGACTTCAAGGATCTGCCGGCAGGCAAGACCAAGGTGACGCGTTTCGATCTTGCCGGCACGGATTGCGGCAAGGTCAGCCGCGTGTTGATCAACAGCGCCACGGAATGCGCCGGCGCCGAGCCGAATGCCTGCATGCGCGGGCTGAAGACGCAGACCAGGACCGGCATCGCCTTCGGGGTCTGAATTTTGGGACCGGAACCCGCATTCGCACGAAACCCCGTCGCGTGGCCATTGGCCGGTTTCCTGCCGCCGGAACCGGACGATCCGGATTTCGCCATCCCGCGCGGGGCGCTGCTTGTTTCGCCGCGCGACAGGCCGGAAGACACTTACATCGCCGCTGCCGACGGCGAATTGCCGACGGTGCCTGCGGAGCCATTGCGGCAGACGCGACAGATGCAGCGGCGCCGCAACTGGACGGTGGCGATCGCCTGCTCTTGCGCATTCCACGTAGCCGTGGCGCTGGCCTTTCTCACGCTGCCGGACGACCGGCCAAGGATCGAAGGTGCCGACCAGCAAGGCGAAATGCTGCTCGGCGCCGACCCGCAGCAGGCGGCCGGCGATGTCGGAGACGATCCGGAAGTGGCCAACGTGACGATGGTGACCATGCTGGACGCCAAGCCCGTCGAAACGGTCGAGGCGCAGGCGGCCGCGGCAGAGGAGACGCTCCAGCCGGTCACCGATGCGGCGGAGACATCGGACAAAGAAGTGGTTGAGCCGGTCAACGAGGCCGCCACGGAAACTGCTGCGCCTGCCGATCGCACCGAACCAGCACCTGCGCAGCCGGCGCGCCAGGACCCATCGCCCGACGTTCTTGCGACCGACAGACTGGTGTCTGCCGACGATAATGCCGTGCCGCCGCCAGTCAGTGCGGTCGAAACGGCCGAGCCTGCCGAGACGAGTTCGCCGGCACCAACCGACCCGGCGCCGGCCGAAACGGTTCAGACAGCCGAGACAGTCGGCGCGGCGGAAGAACCGAAGCCGGACAGGCCGGAGCCCAGGCAGCCGAAGAAGGCAACCGCAAAGAACAAGCCGGCCAGGAAGGTCGAACCAAACGAGCCTGAAAAGCCGGCCCTGCGCAGGAAGGCGAGCAAGGCACTTGCGAAAGCCGATTCCAAGAAGAAAAAGACCGGCTCCGGCGGCCGTGACGAAACGGATGTCGCGCGCGGCATGGCCGACGGCAAGAAGGACGGCAAGATCCTGACCGCCAGCAGGGGCGGCAAATCAGGCATCGGCAATGCAGCCGTCACGAACTATCCCGGCAAGATCAGGTCAAAACTGGTGCGGGCCTTCAATTCGACACGCACGCGCGCCACCGGCACAGCAACCGTTGCCTTTACCGTCGGCTCGAACGGCAGCGTCCGGTCGGCCAGGCTGACGGGCAGTTCGGGTGTTGCCGCGCTGGACAAAGCCGCGCTCGACGCAGTCCGCCGGGCTTCTCCGTTTCCTCCCATTCCGGAAGGAGCCGGTCGCTCGGCTTGGCAGTTCGAAGTGCCGCTCGGTATCAGGTAACGATCGTCCTCATGCGGATACCAAAGTCGGCGCCGCCCCTGCCCCGCGATACGCGAACCCTGGCGAAACCTACGCAGCGGCCAGCAGGCTGGCATTGCCGCCCGCCGCAGTGGTGTCGACGCAGACGGCGCGCTCATGCGCGTAGGCGGCGGGATAATACACTTCGCTGACCAGCGGCACGATCGGCCCGGCGCGGTCGGCGATGACCTTGCGCACGACGCGCGCCGCCTCGGGCGTGCCGGAAAAGGCGACCACGTCGACGCGCAGCGAGCGCGCTTCGACCGGGTCCGGCCGGCCGTCGATGGCCGCGAGCGGCAGGCCCTTGCCGGTCAATGATGAAAGTGCCGCCGGCGCGCCGGGCGCGACGGCGAGCACGGCATTGCCCGCGGCCAGCGCCTGGATGGCCTGGGCAAGCAGCGTGTCGGCGTCGGGACCGAGGCACAGCACGCGTCCACGCGGCGACAGCGACAGCGTGTTGGCCTCGCCGGTCGGCCCGGGCAGGTCGACCTGGCCGAAATCGATGCCGGCGGCAGTGCCGATAGCCGCGGCACCCTTGCCGCGCAGATGTTTCCTCAGGATGGCGACGCGATCCGGCCGCGTCGACCAGCCGCCAAAGGCCGGGTCCGGCAGATTGTCGGCGAGCTCGGTCGCCGTCACCTTGCGGCCTTCGGCAAGATGGGTGCCGGCTTCCGGCCCCTTGCGGAAGCGCCGGAGATAATGTGGGCCGCCGGCCTTCGGCCCGGTGCCGGAAAAGCCCTCGCCGCCGAACGGCTGCGCGCCGACGACGGCGCCGATCTGGTTGCGGTTGACGTAGATGTTGCCGGCATGGATGCCATCGACGAAATGCTGGGCGCGGCCTTCGATGCGGGTGTGCAGGCCAAAGGTCAGGCCATAGCCTTTGCGGTTGATCGCAGCGATCACCGCATCGATCTCGTCGGCATCGAAGGTGGCGACATGCAGCACCGGCCCGAACACCTCGCGCTCCAACTCCTCGATGCCCTTGACCCGAAAGACGTGCGGCGCAACGAAGCGGCCGTCCTTCGGCGCTTCGAGCTTGGCGATCAGCCGGCCCTGCAGGCCCATTTTGGTGCAATAGTCACAGATCGACGCTTGCGCCTCGTCATCGATGACCGGGCCGACATCGGTCGATATCCGCCACGGGTCGCCGAGGCTGAGCGCTTCCATCGCGCCTTTCAGCATCTCAAGCATCTTCTTTTCGACGTCCTTCTGCACGTAGAGAATGCGCAATGCCGAGCAGCGCTGGCCGGCGCTCTGGAAGGCGGAGGCGAGGATGTCGCGCACCGCCTGTTCGGGAAGTGCGGTGGAATCGACGATCATGGCGTTGAGGCCGCCGGTCTCGGCAATCAGCATGGCGTCAGGCGCGGCGGTGTCGGCGAGCTGCTTTTCGATCAGCTTGGCGACCTCGGTCGAGCCGGTGAAGCAGACGCCGGCAATGCGCGGATCGGCGGTCAGCGGGCCGCCGACCGAGGGGCCGTCGCCGGGCAGAAGCTGGATGATGTCTTCCGGCACGCCGGCCTCGCGCAGCAGCTGGACAGCGCGGAAGGCGATCAGCGGCGTCTGTTCGGCCGGCTTGGCGATCACCGAATTGCCGGTGACGAGTGCCGCCGCGATCTGCCCGGTGAAGATGGCGAGCGGAAAATTCCACGGCGAGATGCAGGCGATGGCGCCGCGCGCCTCGGTGCCCGCCTCGGCATTGGCGGCCTCGGCCGCATAGTAGCGCAGGAAATCGACCGCCTCGCGCACCTCGGCAACGCCGTCGGCGAGCGACTTGCCGGCCTCGCGGGCGGCCAGCGCAAAGAACTCGACGGCGTTCGCCTCATAGAGATCGGCCGCCCGGTTGAGGATGGCGGCACGCTCGGCGACCGGGCGTCTTGCCCATGCCGGTTGTGCCTCCACCGCGATGCGCACGGCGGTCTCGACCTGCTTGGCGCCGGCCTCGCTGACCGTGCCGACCACTTCCGAAGGTTTCGCAGGATTGACCACCGGACGCTGCTTGCCATAGCCGGCAGCGCGGCTGACCGGCTTGGCGTGCCAGCGCTCCGGCCCGGCGAACTCGGCCCTGGCCTTGTCGATCGCCGCCAGCGTCGACGTGTCGGTGATATCGAAGCCCTTGGAATTGCGCCGGCCGGGGCCAAAGATCGCCGACGGCGGCATGATCGCCGGATTGGCGGCGGGGCCTTGTTTCTCCACCGTGTCGAGCGGGTCGCGGGCGATGTCCTCGGGCTCGACCTCCTCGTCGGTGAGCTGGTGGACGAAGGAGGAATTGGCGCCGTTTTCCAGCAGCCGGCGGACCAGATAGGCGAGCAGGTCGGAATGCGCGCCGACCGGCGCATAGATGCGGCAGCGCGTGCCTTCGGTCCGCCGCACCGTCTCATGCAGCGCCTCGCCCATGCCATGCAGCCGCTGGAACTCGAATGTATCGCGCTCCGTCGTCATCGACAGAATGGCGGCGACGGTATGGGCGTTGTGGGTGGCGAATTGCGGATAGATGCGGTCGGTCATCGACAACAGCTTCTTCGCGCAGGCCAGGTAGGACACGTCGGTGTTGGCCTTGCGGGTAAAGACTGGGTAGCCGTCGAGCCCGAGCGTCTGCGCCCGCTTGATCTCGGTGTCCCAATAGGCGCCCTTGACCAGCCGCACCATGATGTTGCGGTCGTATTTCCTCGCCAGTTCGTAGAGCCAGTCGATGACGAAGGCGGCGCGCGGGCCATAGGCCTGCACGACGACGCCAAAACCGTTCCAGCCGGCAAGCTCCGGTTCGGCCAGCACCCGCTCGATCACGTCGAGCGACAAATCGAGGCGGTCGGCTTCCTCGGCGTCGATGTTGAGCCCCATGCGCGAATGGCGCGCCGCCAGCGCCAGCGACAACAGCCGCTCGGCCATGACCGGCAGCATTTTCTCCTTCTGCGTCGCTTCATAGCGCGGATGCAACGCCGAAAGCTTGACCGAAATGCCGTGGTTCTGGCGGATGTCGGGGCCATTGGCGCCGGCATCGAGCGAAGAGATGGCGTCGGCATAGGCCTTGAGGTAGCGCAGCGCATCGGCCTCGGTGCGGGCCGCTTCGCCTAGCATGTCGAAGGAATAGAGATAGCCCTTCTGCGTCATCGGCCGGCCGCGCCTGACCGCCTCGGCAATGGTGCGGCCGAGCACGAACTGCTCGCCCATCTCGCGCATCGCCGCCGCAACCGCCTTGCGGATGACCGGCTCGCCGAGCCGGCGCACCATGGCGCGCAGCGTGCCTTCGATGCCGCCCTCGCCTTCGTCGAGCACGCGGCCGGTCAGCATCAGCGCCCAGGTCGACGCATTGATGAAGATCGAGCTCGAGCCGCCCGAATGCGCCGACCAGTCGTGCGGCGCGATCTTGTCGGCGATGAGGTCGTCCATCGTCTCGGTGTCGGGCACCCGCAACAGCGCTTCGGCCAGGCACATCAGCGCCACGCCCTCCTTGGTCGAGAGGCCGTAGGCGGACAGGAACACCTCCATCAGCCGCGGATCGGACGAGCCGCGCACCGCGCGCACCAGATCGGCGGCACGGGCCGAAATCGCTTTGCGGTCTTGCGCGGACAGCCCGGCCGCCTCGGCCAGCCGCTTCACCGCCTGGTCTTCGTCGGGCAAATAATTGGCACGGATTTGCTGGCGGATGGTGTCGAGCGCTGGCATGGCGGTCCTGTAGAGCGAGCATAAGGGAGCGGGCCGGCGGTCACCGGACCGAACGGCGCAAGCTAACATAAGTAGGGATTGCAGTCGGTCCAAAGAAGTCGACAGAACAGATCGATCGATCTATCATTAGGACTGATCACCTCCAATTCGACCAGGAATCCAGTGACAGAAGACCAATTGGACCGGATCGACAGGAACATCCTGTCGGCTCTGGGCAGCAATGGCCGGCTTTCCATGTCGGAACTGGCGGCGAAAGTCGGCCTGTCGAAGACGCCGGTGCAGGCACGAGTCAAACGGCTGGAGAAGGACGGCTTCATCAGGGGCTACCAGGCGATCATCGACCGCGAGCGCATGGGCGAAGGCCATGTCGCATTCGTCCAGGTGAAACTGTCTGACACCCGCTCGGCCGCGCTCGACTCCTTCAACCGCGCCGTGCAGGCGGTGCCGGAGATCGAGCAGTGCCACATGATGGCGTCGAGCTTTGACTATCTGCTGAAGGTCCGCACCACCGACATCGCCGCCTACCGCCGCGTGCTCGGCGAGCGCATCTCCGCCCTGCCGCACGTAGCCCAGACCTCGACGTTTGTCGCGATGGAGACGGTGAAGGATCGGTAGGAAACGCCGGCGGGACAGCGCCCCCCTCTGTCCTGCCGGACATCTCCCCCTCCAGGGGGGAGATCGGTTGTCACTGCCGCTTTCGCCAATCTCTAAACGTCGCAGGAGTGAACGGCGCGCCGAAGCTGCCAATCTCCCCACTAGAGGGGGAGATGTCCGGCAGGACAGAGGGGGGCGCGAAGGATCGCTACCCCGCCGCCTTCACTCCGCCAGTGTCTTCAAAAACGCCACCAGCGCCGCGCGCTCGTGGTCCGAAAGCTGCAGCGGGTGGACCTCTGACACACCCTCGACACTTGCCGGCGCCTTCGAATAATGCGCCACCAACTCGTCCAGCGAGGAAAACTGCCCGGCATGCATGTAGGGCGGACGGGTGGCGGCACCGCGCAGCGACGGCGTCTTGTAGGCGCGGACGAGTTCCGGCCCGGTCTTGACCATGAAGCGCAACTCGCGGCAGGCGCTGGCATCGCCGTCGCGAAAGGCGCCGAAACAGTTGAACGGATCGGCCTCGACCTGCCCCACCGCCTCGACGCGGCCGCGATCCGGCGGCAGGCCCGCGACCGGCGGCACGCCGGTGTTGTGGAAGCTGCCGTCGGTAAAACGCGGGCCATTGTGGCAGGTCACGCAATTGGCCTTGCCGATGAACAGCTTCAGGCCGAGGATTTCCTCCGGCGAAAAGGCGGCGTCGCCTTTCGGCTCGGCGCCCGCAGCCAGGTCGAGGGCAAAGCGGTCGAAGCGTGTCTGCGGCGGCGCGATCGAGCGCTCGAAGGCGGCGATCGCCTTGCCGATATTGGCAAAGACGCGGTTGACCTCCTCGGCTTGGCTGGCGGGCATGGCGTTCCAGGCCGCCTTCTCGGCATCGGTGCCGAGCGGGCCGGCATTGGCCGGCACGCCCGAAAGGTCCGGCAGCGGACCGAAGATGCGCTCGTAGCGCTCGCCGAAGCGGGCCTTGATGTAATGCGCGAAGGCGGCGCGGTTGCCGGCCTGCTCCAGCGGATTTTCGAGCGGTGTCAGCGCTTGCGCCCACAGGCTGTCGCGCCGCCCGTCCCAGAAGAACCAGGGATCATGCGCGACGCCGGCCAACGGCATGGTACGACGGTTGGTGCGGCCGACGCCGACCGCTTGCGGCAGGTCGTCCTGGAACTGCCGGTCGATCTTGTGGCAGGTCGAGCACGATACCGTGCCGTCGCCGCTCATCCCGGTGTCGAAAAACAGCGTCGAGCCGAGTGCCGCGGCGGCCGGCACATCGGCGAAGCGATTGGTGGTATCGGGCTTCAGCGGCGGCAGCTTGGACAGGGCCAGCGAGGCGATGGTCTGCTTTTCGGCATCGGAAAACTCCGGTCTGCCGCAGCCGGCAAGTACGGCCACCATCAGCAACGCGAGAAGACTGGAAAACCGGCTCATCAGTGGCTCACAGCACCACGTTGAAGACGACAGTGTCCGAACCGGCCGCAGCGGAAATGGCAAAATGCAATTGCCACCAACCGCTCATCGTGAATTTCACGCCGTCGATGCGATAGCGCCCCGCGCCGAGGTAATCGGTCGCCTGCGGGCTGGTCGGCAGACCGTGCTTGTGCTGCGGCATGCCGCCGGAAATCGTTATCGCAGCACCTTCCACCGGCGCACCCTCGACGGTTTTGAGCGTGAGCAGCCAGGATTCCAGTTCGCCCTGCCGCATGACGCCTTTCTCGGGCTCGAAAGTCGCCACGAACAGCTTGTTCGCCGTCGTCTTGGAACGGCCTACATCCGAGCTTGGTTGCGGCGCACGCGGCGCCGTCAGATAGACGATTGCCAGCACGCCGGCGAGCAAGGCAGCCAGGCCGAGACCTCCAAGAAGATAACGCCATAACGATGCCAAACCCATTCCTGTTCTGCGGATAACGTTTCGCTGGGCAGATCGCGTCCCACGCCCGTGTGGGAAATCGCGCCCAGTGCAGAATCCGTCGTCGCCAAGCATGGCGCTGCCGGCAGCAAAAAGCTACAGCACCGCAATTGCAGGGATGGAGGAGAACTTCATGGCAGGAAACGGCATCGCCTCGATCGGCGAGTGCATGCTCGAGCTTTCGGGCCAGGCCGGGCCGAACTGGCGCATGGGCTTTGCCGGCGACACGTTCAACACTTTATGGGCGCTGCATGCCTTGAGCGGCGAGCGGCCGGCGACCTATGTGTCGGCCTTCGGCGACGACCCGTTCTCACGCGACCAGATCAAGTTCCTGGCCGAGAACGGCATCGGCGTCGGCGCCAGCCCGGTGATAGCGGGCGCCCGCCCCGGCCTCTATGCGATCACGCTGACCGAGGCCGAACGTTCTTTCACCTATTGGCGGGCCGATGCGGCCGCAAGGCAGTTGGCTTCGGACCCAGCCGCCTTGCAGAAAAGCCTTGAAAACCAGGCGCTTGTCTATTTTTCCGGAATCACTTTGGCAATCCTCGACGAGGCTGCACGCAAGGTACTGCTGACGGCCGTGGCCACGGCGCGCGCGGCCGGCTCGCTGATTGCCTTCGATCCCAATTACCGGCCGCGGCTATGGCGCCAAAGCGAGGACGCGCAGGCCGCGATCCTCGAGGCACTCGCCGTCGCCGACATCGCGCTACCCACCTTTCCCGACGAGCAGATGCTGTTTGGTGATACGACACCGCAGGAAACAGCCGAACGGCTGCGAAAGCTGGCCGGCGAAGTCGTCGTCAAGAACGGTGAGGAACCGGCGCTGATCGCGCAAAACGGAACCTTGCAATCGGTCCCGGCGGTGCATGTCGCCACCCCGGTCGACACCACCGGCGCCGGCGACTCCTTCAACGGCGCCTACCTCGCCGCCCGCCTTGCCGGCCATGCCCCGGCAGAAGCCGTGCTGCGCGCTCATCGCGTCGCCGCCGCCGTCGTGCAGGTGCGCGGCGCCCTGGCGCCGTTCGAGACGCTCAAGGCTGCGTTCGAGGCACCTGCTATCTGACCTTGATGACGACCTTGCCCTTGGCGCGTCCTGTTTCGACATAGGCCAGGGCGTCATTGGTCGCTTCGAATGGAATGACCCGATCCACAACCGGGCGGATCGCGCCGGCTTCGATGAGAGCGGTGATTTTGCTCAGCTGATCGCCCTGCGCCCACATGAAAAGGAACGAAAACTGCACGCCACGGCGCTTGGCTTTGGCCCGAATTCCACGACTCAGGAAGCGCAGCACCAGCCTCAGCATCAAGTTCAGTCCCTTTTCCCTGGCAAATTCGGGATCCGGTGGACCGGAGATGGAGATGAGCTTGCCACCCGGTTTCAGCACGCTCAGGGATTCTTCCAGTGTCTTGGCGTCCTGGCTGTTCAAGACGACATCGTAGCCCGACAGAACTTTCTCGAAGTCGTCTTTCCTGTAGTCGACGACGACATCGGCGCCGAGACTTTTGACCAGATCGGCACTCGCCGCGCTCGCGGTTGTCGCAACGGTCGCGCCGAGGTGCTTGGCCAACTGAATAGCAAATGTCCCGACGCCGCCGGAACCAGCCTGAATGAAGACCTTCTGTCCCTTCTTCAGGTTTGCCCGTTCGATGAGCGTCTGCCAGGCGGTGAGACCGACCAGGGGAATCGACGCCGCCTCTTCCATACTGAGATTCTCGGGCTTCAAGGCTACGTCGGCCTCATTCACGGCAATGAATTCGGCGAATGTCCCAATCCGGCCGTCGCGCGGTCGCGCATAGACCTCGTCGCCGGCCTTGAACTTGCTGACTTTCGATCCCACGCGGATAACCTTCCCAGCCACGTCGTGGCCCAGGATGAAGGGCCGGCGGTAGGGCAGGATGAGCTTGAATTCTCCGGTTTTGACTTTGGAATCGAGCAGGTTCACCCCTGCGGCATGGACCTCGACCAAGACATCGCTGTCCTGGAGCTCCGGCTCCGGCATTTCGGCCAGCCGCAGGGTGCCCTTTTTATTATACTTATCGACAACGAATGCCTTCATGGCAGTTACTTTCGAAGAATGTCTGTTGCTGTTCGGGACGAAACAAGCCGAACGTTTTCAGCTGCATGGCCGCCCTGCGGCAAGGCCTCAGCCTCGAGGAAGGACAGCGCCTTCGGGACAAAATCGGCGTAGTTCTGAAATATCCCGCCATGCCCGGCATCCGGGTAGATGACCAGATGCGCCCCAGGGATACGCCCGGCGAGATCGTAGGTATTGCTGCTCGGCACCATCCTGTCCTGGTCGCCATTCGCAACCAAAGTGGGAATGCGGATGGTGCTCAGGTCTTGTGGCGCCTGGAGTCCGTAGGCCTTGATCGCCTTGAGTTGCGCGCCGAACGCACTCAGCGATACCGCTTTGTCCCGGTTATTCCGGCGCTCTTTCAACCGTTGCAGAAATGCGTTTGCGGCGCGGCGTCCATTCGGCGTTCTTGTGAAGAAGAGATAGTACTTCGGATCCCGAAAAGTCAGCGCGCCCTTGATCATGTCCACGATCGTCAGCGGCGTCACCCTGTCGATGCCTTGCCCACCGGCAGGCCCCGTGCCAGCCAGGATGAGTTTGCGCACAAGCTTGGGCTCGGTCAGCACAATCTCTTGCGCCACGAAGCCGCCGAGTGAAAAGCCGAAGAGATCGACTTCTTCGAACCCCAGCGCCCGGACAAAGGCGACCGCATCCCGCGCCGTGCCGGAAATGGTCGACGGAGTTTTGCCACCCGAAGCACCGATTCCGCGATTGTCGAAGGCAATCACCCGCCGGGTCGCAGCGAGGCCATCGACGATGCGCGGATCAAAATTGTCCAGCTGAGCAGCCAGATGATTGAGCAGGATCACCGGCACGCCCGTCCTGGGCCCGAGTTCCCTGTACGCAAAAGCTATGCCGCCGACATCGACCGAGAGCGTTGGCGCGTCTTGGAACAATGCCGGTGAACCGGGTAGATGATTGAATCTATGTATCATGCTTGGCGCCTCCGTTTCGTAGGGCCTGGCCAAACGTGTTGTGGTTGCTAGTCGCATGTGCGTGAAATCCTCTGGCTCGCCGTTGTTCAGACCGGCAGTCGGAACTGCTTGCGCAGGCTCTTGTCGAAAATCCCTGCGGGGGCAAAGCGGCGCAGCAGGCTGACCTGGCGCGCTGCCTTGCCAGCGGTATAGCGCCGCCGCGGACGGGCATCGGTCGCTGCCTTGACAACCACATCCGCCACCACTTCCGGCCGATCGGCCTTGGGCATCACATCGCCCAGCAGCGCCTTGAGCCCGGCTCGAGCCCGATCGTATTCCTTCAACAGCGAATCCGGCTCGATGCCGTTCTGGTCGAAGACGGTGCGGACGAATGCCGGCTCGACGACGGAAACGCGGACGTTGAAGGCGCGCACCTCGTGGTCGAGCGATTCCGAATAGCCTTCGAGCGCGTGCTTGACCGCCGAGTAATGAGCTGAGTATGGCGCGGGTACCAGTCCCAGAATCGAGCCGATATTGATGATGCGCCCGTCGCCGCGCCGCCGCATCGACGGCAACACCGCATTGATCATCCGCATGACGCCGAACAGATTGACGTCGAACAGGGCTTGTACCTGTGCGACCGAGGATTCCTCGGCGCCGCCTAGCAGGCCGACACCGGCATTGTTGACCAGGAGGTCGATCCGGCCGGTCTGCGCGAGCACGGTGGCAACGAGCGCATTGACGGCCGCATCATCGGTCACGTCGCATGCCAGCATGGTCACTCCGCCCGGACCATTACTGGTCTTGCGGCGACTTGTCCCGAAGACCGTAAACCCTGCCCGCGCCAGTGCCTCGGCGCTGGCTCGGCCAATGCCCGAGGAGGCTCCAGTCACGAGCGCGGTCTTTTCAGAATTCCCATTCATTTTTGATGTTCCAGGTTCGAGAGGTCTAGCTTATTTCCACAAATTGAATTATGATCATAATATCACATTACGCTAATAATGCAATAGCAAAGAGGAATAGCAGCCATGCGCTACGAAAAGGGCCGAAAAGACGCGTCACGCAGCCGGATCATGGAGGTCGCCGCCGAACGTTTTCGATCTGACGGCATCGCGGCGTCCGGGCTGGCAACCATCATGAGCGACGCCGGGCTGACGAACGGCGCCTTCTATCCGCACTTCCAGTCGAAGGCGGAGCTCGTCCGTGAAAGCGTGGCGGCGGCCTTGGACGCGCAGTCGCATCAATTGCAGGAAGCATTGGCTGCCGGCGGTCCGGAAATGGCCATAGAGACGTATCTATCGGCCGAGCACCGGGACAATCCTGGAAAGGGTTGCGCTTCGGCCGCGTTGTTGCCGGAAATCGCGCGGCAGCCGCCTGAAACGCGAGCCCTCTATGCCGAGCGCGCTCAATCCCTGGTGCGCCAGATAGCTGAAGCTCTGCCGCAGACGAACGATCCCGAGGGCGCTGCGTTGGGCATGTTTGCAACGCTCATCGGCGCGCTTCAACTCGCGCGCGCCGTGGAAGGAACGGAATTATCGGATCGTATCCTAGCGGCGGGAGCAGCTGCCGCAAAGGCGCTGATCCGGCCGGTTCAAGACGAGGTGGCCTCCTGAGGGCAGCCCGGACTATTCGGCCGGCTCGAATCTGCCTTGCACCAAGACTGTCTCCACCGGCCCAAGCGGATTGATGATCCGGCTCTCCAGGACTTCGATAAGTTTGCGTCCAACACCTGCCATATCCACGGAATGAACTCCGATCTTTGCCGGCAGGAAGCGTGCCAGCCGCGTGCTGTCACGGGTGACGATGTGGACGTCGCGGCCTGGTGTAAGACCCCGCTTGCCGAGAGCGTGCAACGCTCCCAGAAGGCCCAGTTCGTTGGCGCACGCCAAGCCCGTTGGCGGATCTGATGACGCCAGCAAGCGATCGAACCAGCCTGCGCTCGATTCCATGGTGAACATGCCATGACCGATCAACGATTGGTCGATCGGAATACCAGCCTCGGCCATTGCCCTTCCATACCCGGAAAGACGCATGGCACTCCCCTGGTCCTCCGGAACGAGAAGTTGCAGCGCAATGCGTCGACAGCCCTTATCCATGAGCCGCCGGGTCGCCTCGTAGGCAATCTGTTCATTGTCGACATCGACATAAGGATACGCGATATCCAGGTCCGTTCTTCCAAACGCAACGAACGGCATGCGTTTATCCAGCAGCAGCTTGACGCGCGGATCAGCCGACACCAGGCGCGTGATGATCAGGCCGTCTGCGCTGCGCGCCTGAAGCTGCCGCTGCACACTCTCAACGGGATCGTCGTCGGGAGTGGTGGAATAGATGGACAGACTATAACCGGCTTGCCGCGCCGCCAGCGTCATGCCTTCGATTAAAGGAAGCTTCAACAGATCGGACAGATGGTCTCGTGTTTCCATCGGGAGTACGGCCGTCAGCGTCTGCGTTCGACCGGTTTTGAGCGCGCGACCATGATGATTTGGTAAATAGCCGACCCGCTTAGCCGCCTCCTTGACGCGGGCTATGGTCGAGGGCTGCACCTCCGGCCCATCTTTCAGAGCGCGGGAAACCGTGGTCACCGAGAGGGAAAGTTCCGCGGCGATCTGCTTTAGATTGGCCATTGTTCGCCCGACTTCATTTGCGAAAGCGCCGGCTGATTTGCTGACCGCCATAACGTTACCGAATTCGACATCCCGGTCAATCGAAACTCCCGTAGGAAGCAGCTTGACTCCAGCGCATTGGGATGCAATCGTAACGTTACGATTACAAAATAATGGCTCTTTTGAGCGATGTTTGATAAAGTTGGGGAGGAGAACCTATGTCCTGGCTACGCATTTCCTTAACAGCATTCGCAATCTCGGCTGCCCTGCCCGTTCATGCGCAAACAGTCACCATCACGACCGCAGGTGGGGATTATGGTAATGCCATGAAGGAAGCCATGTGGGGGCCTGCTGCAAAAGAGCTTGGCTATGATGTCCGCGAGGAGACCCTAAGCGACGGCCTGGCCGCCTTGAAGATGCAGGTCACCTCGGGTGCGGTCACGACCGACGTCATTCACCTGGGCTCACCGGAAGGTGCCCAGGCGGCCGCACAATCGCTGCTGGAGCCACTCGACTACAAGATCATCGATCCGAAATCCGTGCCGGAGGGTGCGAAGTCCGACTACTGCTATCCGTTTGACTCCTATGGCACCGTCATGTCGTGGAACACCAAGACCTATGGCGAGAACCCGCCGAAGACGTGGGCGGGATTCTGGGATGTTGCCAAATTTTCTGGTCGTCGCGCGTTGCGCGCCAATGCGCAAGACTCGATCGAGATCGCGCTCCTCTCTGATGGCGTGGCACCGGCGGACGTCTATTCCGTGCTCAGCACGCCGGAAGGGCTAGAGCGCGCCATCAAGCGGCTTGAAGCGATCAAACCAGATGTCGCCGTGTGGTGGACCTCGGGCGCCCAGTCCGCGCAGTTGCTGAAAGACGGTGAGGCGGATTTGGTCATTACCTGGAACGGACGCGCCCAAACCGTGAAAGCAGATGGCGGCGCGGCTGACTACACGTTCAAGGGTTCGGTCATCGGCACGGACTGTCTTGGGGTGCCGAAGGGAGCGCCGAACAAGGAAGCCGCGATGAAGCTCATCGCAGCGATGACGCAGCCCGCGCGGGTTGCCAAGCTGACCGATTTCATTGCCTACGGCCCAGTCAATCCTGCGGCATATGAGGGTGGCCTTATTCCCGAGGACCGTCTGAAGACCCTTGCGACCGCGCCTGAAAATGCTGGCACTTCGGTGTTTTCCAATTCAGAATGGTGGGTCAAGAATGGCGAGGCTGCCCAAAGAGCCTTCGATGAAATGATGGCTCGCTGACTCTCAGCTCTGACGCATGTCGCGCAAAAATGTGCAGCGCGACAACGACATGCATGAAAACAAGAACCTAAAGCGCGTCGCGTGAAGCCGGTCGAACGCGACGCGCTTCAAGGCTGGAGCACATGATGAAGTCGCTCGCGATCACCATCGAAAGCGTGCACAAGGCTTATGGGTCCTACGTCGCACTGGATGATGTTTCGCTCGACATTCAGGCTGGCGAATTCCTCACGCTGCTAGGACCATCGGGATCGGGCAAGACCACGTTACTCATGGCTCTGGCCGGTTTTGTCCGGCCGGATTCCGGTAAACTTTTCTTGGGCGATCGAGACATCACCCGCCTGCCGCCCAACAAACGAGACATCGGCATAGTATTCCAGAATTACGCCTTGTTTCCCCACATGAATGTCCTGGCGAACGTCGCGTATCCGCTGGTGCTGCGCAAGGTACCGAGAGCGGAGGCGCGTCAGCGGGCGCTTGATACCTTGGCCCGCGTGAAGCTGGATGGTCTGGCGGAGCGCAATATTGCCGCACTATCCGGCGGCCAACGTCAACGGGTGGCATTGGCGCGGGCTATCGTCTTCGAACCGCGCGTGATGTTGATGGACGAGCCGCTGTCGGCGCTCGACAAGAACCTGCGCGAGACCATGCAGTATGAGATCCGGCGTCTGCATGATCATCTACGGATCACCACGATCTATGTAACCCACGACCAGCGCGAAGCGCTGATTATGTCTGACCGGATTGCGGTGATGAATTCTGGCCGCATCCAGCAGATAGATACGCCGCAGCGGATTTATGATCGTCCATCGACCCGCTTCGTCGCGGAGTTCATGGGCGAGGCCAACATTGTGGCCCCGGGCTCAGCACGCAGAATCGACGGCGCCGAACCATCACGCGAAACTCTGATGATCCGCGCCGAAAGCTTCCATCTTGATGCGAAGCTCGTCGGGGGAGACGGAGTGGCTCTCGAAGGAATACTGCGCGCCAAAGCGTTCCGCGGCGAGAACTGGCTTTTGACGCTGGCGCTTGACGGCGGGCAAGAGGTTCTTGTCTGCATTCCGGCAGCGCTGGCCGGCGGCTGCGCCGAGCTTGCCGCCGGTCAGCGGATGACCGCATATGCACCGGCAGCGAAGGTTCACGCGATACCGGGAGCGATGGCGTGATCGTCGTCCGGGACCCGGCGCTCGCGGCGGATGCGCGGCGCGAGCGGCGGTTTTTTCTTTCACTTTCGCTCCCGGCGCTGTTCATCGTTGGACTGGCGGCGATACTGCCAATCCTTTGGATCATCCGGCAATCCTTCCTGACCACCGGGGGTGAGTACACCGTCGGCAACTACCAGAAGGCCCTTTCGAGCGGACTGACGTGGTCGGCGCTCGTCACGACCCTCGAACTGTCCTTGGGTACGCTGGCGGCCTGCATTGTTCTCGGTACCCCTCTGGCGCTGGCTCTGGCCAGCGTCAGACCAAGGCTGGCCAACGTGCTCATGGCGTTCGTCATGCTGCCGCTGTGGACCTCTATTCTGGTGCGTACCTATGGTTGGCTCGTGCTCTTGCGGCGCGACGGCCTGATCAACGCGGCTTTGACCGGTTCAGGCCTGACGGCGGAGCCATTGCCGCTGGTCTACAACTTCACGGGAACGCTCATCGGCATGGTGCACTACATGCTGCCACTTTTTCTGCTGCCTGTTTATGCTGCGATGCGCGATATCGACCCAAATCTCATTCGCGCGGCTGCGAGCATGGGGGCCACTCTCAGGCAGGTCATCCGCACAGTCATTATGCCGCTTTCGGCGGGCGGCGTCTTCTCGGGTTCGATCATCGTCCTCATCTACGCCATAGGTTTTTTCATCACGCCGGCGGTGCTTGGCGGCGGCAAGGTAAATCCGCTCTCTACCCGGATCGAGCGTACACTATCGACCTTTCAGGACTGGGGGTCGGCAAGCGTCCTGGGCATTCTGCTCCTCGTTCTTATGGCGCTGATCGGTGTGATGTTGCTGGCGGCACGCCGTCTGGTGGCCCAGAACACCGTGGAAGCCTCCCATGCTTGAAGCCTATCCGCAAAACAGGCTCGCCCGCATTTTGCTCTGGAGCTTTGCCGCTCTTGTCATGGCATTTCTGATGCTGCCGACGCTCGTGGTGGTGCCGCTTTCCTTTTCGGCGTCGAATCTCCTCGAGTTTCCGCCGCAGGCCTACTCGTTGCGCTGGTACGAGAACTTCTTCGGCTCGGCAACGTGGATGGCCGCGCTGAGAACGAGTTTGATCCTTGGGACGTTGACGGCGTTGATCGCGGTGCCCTTCGCGCTGCTCGCCTGCATTTCAATGAATCGGCTGGGCGGAAAGACCGCTGCGGCCATCCAGAGCGTCCTGCTGACCCCCTCGATCACCCCAGGCATCCTGCTTGCAATCGGTCTCTTCTTTGTGTTGGCCGCACAACATCTGATCGGAACGCTATTCGGTGTGCTGGTCGGACATGTGGTGCTGGCCGTTCCGGTCGCCTGCATTGTGTTGCTACCCGCTCTCGCCCGCTTTGACTGGAACCAGGTTCAGGCGGCGCGCAGCCTCGGTGCAAACTGGGCCAGGTCCATTGGCGGAATCATCGTTCCGCAACTTCGGATCAGCTTGCTGTCAGCGACATTGATGGCGTTCCTGACTTCGCTCGACGAGTCCGTGATTTCGATCTTCATCGCAAGTGGTCGCAATAGCACGATGCCGAAGCTTATGTTCCTGTCGCTGCGCGATCAGATCGATCCGACCATTGCGGCGATCTCGACATTGTGGACCGTCATCGTCGTGGCCGTGGTCCTGATTGTGACCCTTCGCCAAAAATCCTGACCGAGACTGGAAACATGCCCACCAATTACCATGCAGCCGACGATCTGACGGATCATTCGACGGACATCCCCCAGGTAGGGTTGGCCATCATCACCGGGTCGGCAAACTGGGGGCTTGCCTTCCCGGAAGATGTCGAATTCGATGGTGTGCGCACCTTGCGGCGCGACATGAGTTTTGAAACACCTTTCGGTCGCACCGACAACTGGAAGCTGCTCGAGTTCGACGCGTCGATTACTGCCGAAGGGAGAGCGAAGCGCGTTCTGTGCATGTATTCGCACGGCAATCCCCGCGACCGTATCGACCATTCCTGCCATCGCCGCGCGTTTTGGGTATTGATGCGGGCGGGTGTACGGCAAGTTCTCGCCTGCTCGACTGTAGGCGCCGTCAACAAGGCGATCCAGCCGGGCGACATGGTGGTGACCGCCGATATCATCGAACTGACGCAGACCCCGTTTTCACTGCTTCCTGACCGCCAGAGCTTTGACTGTTCGGGCAAGCAAATCGTGTGTCCAAGATGTGCGGCGGTTCTGGTCGAAACGGCGCGCCGTCATTGGCCAGCCGAATGCCGCGTTTATGGCATCGAACAGCAGTTGGTGGCTGCCCATTGTTATGGGCCCCGGCTGACAACGCCTGCCGAAGCCTTGGCATATCGGGGCATGGGGGCGGATGTACTCAACCATTCCATCGCTCCTGAGGCGACCTTGTCGCGCGAGATCGGCGCGTGTTTCGTGCCTTGCGCGTTCGTGACGGCGGGCTTCAACGACTATATGGATCGCAATCGCCAGAAATTGCTGCAGGAGGACGTGCTGCCCAGTCTCTCCATGACAGCCTCGCGGGTCGCGCTGGAGACCGCCGCGCGACTTCCCGCTGATCCAGAATGCTCCTGTCACGGCTTGAAGTCGCCTCAGCCGAAAGAACGCTCCAGCCGGTTCTGAGACGACCTCGGTGCGCCGGATAGCTGAAGCTCTGCCACCGACCAAGAATCCCGAGGGCGCTGCATTGGGCGTGTTTGCGACGTTCGAAACGTTGAGGGCGGCGTTTGAGGATTAGGGTCAAAACTCAATCAGACTGGCTGCCGCCAATTGCCCAGATGGGCGGAACTTGCCGTTTGAATTAGTCGGCGGGAATGAGCACAGAGCGCCATTTGCTGACAATCATGGCGCTTCACCATTGCGGTCGTTCTCGCTACGACCTGATGCGGACCCGAAGCGGATGGTCGTTTGATCCGGTTAAACTCAACGCGCCACCCGACCACGTGCGCCATCTCGAGACGTTCGCGAAAACCTCCACGTCGGTCGCGACTCGACCATGGAGCGGAAGTACAGGCGAAGTACTGTTTCGTTCGAGATGGCCTGGTTCAATCTCCAGCATCCTCCTCCTGCCATACTGGCCGGAGCGAGTGCCGGCCGCGAGCGAGTGGCCTTTGAGCGTAGCTCAGAGCGTCTTGCTCATCATCAGGATCGGAACCGGAGCGCCGCCACGGTCATCGACGAATTCCTCGGCGGGTTGGTAGCCGCAGGCTCGATAGAGCGGCTCTCCTGCCATCGTGGCTGCCAGATCGGCACGGCGGAAGCCCTCAGCCTTAGCGGCACGTTCACACAGCGAAAGGATAAGGCGGCCGACGCCTCGCCGGACAAAGTCCGGATGCGTATACATGGCTCTGATACGCGCCGCGTCCGTGGCTGGATCAAGCAGTGCCGCGTTGCGTCCCGGTGACTGATCACCACCATACATGGTCGTGCGCCGGCTCCAGCCACCGCAGCCTGCCAGGACGCCGTCGTGCTCCACGACGAAATAGGTGCCATCATCGACAAGCTGCGTGTCCAGCCCCATGATTGCGCGGCTGGATCGGATCTGGTCATCGTCGAGAAACGGTTTCTGGAGTTCGGAGATCGCTGCATCCATGAGCGCAATCATGGAGGCGAGGTCCTCGCGTCGCGCTATCCGGTGCCGAAAGTCTTCACTGGCCATGTTCAAGCACACCATGAGGCGAAACAAACGCACGATATGGCGAATTTCGTTCCGTCAGAAGACCAAAATATTCGTTGCTGCGGCAGCCTTGGGACGCCTGTCGACAGCAGGCCGAAGGTATAACCAATGACAGTCATTCTGGCAGCCCCGCCATGAGATAACCTTCCACGATATGCCGGCGCACGTCTTCGGCTGGGAATGGCTGCGAATCCGACCAGTGCCGGATAGTGAAGTGCGGATTGCTTATCATGAACATTTTCGCCTCCCAGCGCGCTTCCTCCAAACGGCCAAGTTGCGCAAGGCTTGCTGCAAGCAGGCGTCGTGAAGTCGTGCGATAGGTTTCGGGCCTGCGCAGCGTTTGGATCGCGGATTCGTAGTCGCCCAGGGCATATTGGGCCTGGCCCAACATCCAGTAATACCAACCGGGCGGGTGAGGGTTGAGTCGCAGTGCCCTGCGGACCTGCTCTATGGCTTCGGCAGGTTGGCCCTTTTCCGTCGTCAACTCGGCCTGCATTGCCCAAGCGTCGGCGTGGTTGGGGTCCAACTCGTGGGCAGCATCGAATTCGGCATCCGATTCCACCCAGCGACTCTCATGTCCAAGTATGACGCCCAATACCCATCTGTTCCCGGCGTCGTTCGGGTCGAGTTCGACCGCCAGCTGTGCTTCGGCGAGCGCTCTTGCGCGGTTGGGGTCCATCGGTTCGTCCCAGAACTCCCAGCCCAGCCAGAGGTTGAGTGCCAGCCAACGGTGCGCCTCCGCGTATTCCGGGTCGAGCGCGATTGCCCGGTCTAGCAGCAAAATGGCCTCTTTCGCGGTGAGCGCCGTTTGCAGGCCAAGGACCCGGGCACGCACACAGAGATCATAGGCCTCCAGGTTGCTCGGTCTGTTGCGCGCCGGCGCGGTGGTCAGGCGGCCAACCAGAGCCTCGACAATCTTGCCGGTCACCTCGTCCTGAACGGCGAAGATATCTTCTAGGCTCCGGTCGAATCTTTCGGCCCAAAGATGGTCACCCGCGATCGCGTCGATCAGTTGGGCGTTGATACGCACCCGTCCAGCGGCCCGCCGTGCACTACCTTCAAGAAGATGGCGAACTCCCAGTTCTCGCGCGATGCGACGCACATCCACGTGCCTGCCTTTGTATGCAAATGCCGAGTTGCTGGCGATGACGAACAACTCGCTTGTCCTCGACAGATCCGTGATCAAGTCTTCGGTGAGGCCATCGACAAATGCCTCCTGCTCCGGATCATTGCTCATGTTCGTAAAGGGGAGGACGGCAATGGAGGGCTTGGCGGGGAGCTGCAGAGGCGCTTTCTCCGCGAACCCGCCATCGTCCGATGCGGTCGACAGCCGGATCCGGTAGACAGACACTGGTTCGGTGACGTTCTTGATCGCTTGCGGACCAAGTTCGTCGAAGCCGCAATCGAGCTTCCGCTTGACTTGGTCGTAGACGCTGCCGGACACACAGACATCTCCTGCCCCGGCCATTGCCTGGAGCCGCACTGCGACAATGACGCCGTCGCCGAACAGATCGCCGTCCTCGACAACGACATCGCCCAGATTGATGCCGATATGCAGGTAGATTCTCCGGTCGGCGGTCACACCCTCGTTTGCGGCCGCCATCCGCTTCTGAAGGTCCACGGCGCATGACACGGCGTTCACCGCGCCTCCGAACTCGACCAGAACGCCATCACCCATCACTTTCACAATACGGCCATGACGGTCGCGGACGAGTGGTTCGAGGATTTCCTTCCTCCTCCTCCTTAAAGCGGCCAACGTTCCTTGCTCGTCCAGGTCCAGAAGTCGACTGTAGCCCACCACGTCGGCAGCCAATATGGCGGCAAGGCGGCGTTGGGCGCGTTCTTCGGCCATTTCGCGTTGCTTTCATTGAAAGCAGAAGAGCGAATTTTATGCCGCCCATTTCAAAAGTCTATCAGGTTGACTTCGAGGCTCGATCGCCAAGCAGCTACATAGGGTGATCGCGCCTGTCGATTGTCCCCACTGGGGCCACGACTTGCGCTTGGGGCTCGTCTTGGAGAAGGTCAGCAAGGGGTCAGTGCCGAGTGCCGCGAATGTCGGCTATCGGGCAGTGAAATGGGCTGACGAAGGGCAGCTCAGGGTCAGATCGCGTCATGCGACGCTCGCAACTGATCGACTGCAAGGGTCGGAACTCGGTCGTCTTAGAGTGATTTGGGTTTTGGCGGCTAGAGCGACCCGGCATGAGGTGGTCCGGACTGTGAACGAGGGTGTCGGCAGAGCGCGTCTCATAGGGGGCCACAAGCCAGTGCCCCACCGCCGACAAACACCGGCGGGCGGGTGCCTCGGGGACACGATGGTAGATTGCCAATGCGTTCGCGGGTGTGGCCTTAAGTCGCAAACTATTGGCTTCAGAAGCAGGGCGTCGGCCTTCATTAACGGTGCTACCAACACCATATGGTCCGTAGCCCTCCCAAACGAGAGAAGCTCGCCCCGACGGGTCGCACTGCGGCCGTCAGCCGGCAATTGCTGTGAACTAGGAAACCATCATGCCTGAAAATATCAGACTAACTTCGAGAGACGTCCCTCTCATTCAGCTAGGCCTCTATCAGTGCCGCTTCCCGGTGAGCGAAGACCCGTCAGTACCCGGCGGCTATCGTTTTTGTGCTGGGCCAACTTCGCCGGATCGCGTCTACTGCGATCACCACCACCACATTGTGACCGCCGTGGACCCTCGTCGAGCCCGTTCGGGTCTCCACCTCGCTCAACGACGCGCCGCGTAAGTCTGGCTGGCGGCGGCCTCCCGGCCAGGCGCTATGCGCTCCAATGGCTACGACCTTTCCGTCGGCTCGGTCTGGCCCATCCTCCCTTATGCCGTCTTCGCCGATGTCTCCCCCTTCGCCCGATTGAGAACGACGACTTCTCGCCGAAGCGATCGCTTCGGAATGCCGTCGTAGCCCGACCCGAAGCTCAGTGAGCTTTTGTAGAGGTCGAGGGTCCAATCCAACGTCTGGACTCCACTGGAGTGCCTGCACTCGAGAGCGATTGGCTCTCCGGCAGCCGATCGGGATCCAAATTTAAGCGCCACTTGCCGCCATTCATCGTTTGGCCAGTGAACTGTCGCTTTCGATGCACAGCGGTCGTTCCTGGCAACGCGCGCCGTTCGCGCGCTGGCGAGCAGCGGCCCTCGCCTTTCTTTGCACAGGGGTGTTCTATGGCTGCCCGAGAGGCTTCGCCTCCCCCGCCTCGCATTCCGACAATCGCACAGGTTTGGCGAGTTTCGCCAGCGCCTCGGGCTTGGCGCAAGCCGGAAAGCCGGCGAGCGGCATTGTTTCAATAAACCGGCTGCGCTCTTTAGTGCTCAAGCCCACTTCATTAATCATGCTCTCGACGGTCAGGTCCGGGTACTGCTTGAGAGTTTCCCTAACCGAAGCATTCGCCTCATCCATTCGACCCAGAGCCGCAAGGGAGCTGCTAAGCACCACCCACTTCCACTTGTCGTAGTTGTTAGGCGTCATGCGCTCCAGCATCTTCAACGCGTCCTCATATCGGCCGGCCATAAAATAGGCAGGGGCGAAGAAGTTGGACGTCCACATCGGGTAGTTCGGGTCGAGCCGCATTACTTGGTCGACCATCTGAGCGCCGCGTTCGGGTTCATTGAAGCGTGCCGCAAAGCCGGTATAGAATGTCAGGATTTCGGACGAACCGGGAGCTAGACGAAGGGCCGTGTCCAGCTCAGCCTTGGCGCGGGCGTTGTCGCCCTTCTGGCTGAGGCTCATACCAAACACGGCGTGTGCCTCAGCGTCACTTGGATCGAGCCGCACCGCGCGTTCGGCCACATCGGCAGCCGCCTTGATCTCGCTCTCGGGATTGATACCGAAGCCAGCCAATATACCATGAGCATGATAAAGTTCTACCCAGGCCCGGGCCAGCCCGGGGTCCAGCTCAACGGCGCGGTTGAGAAGCGCGATGGCCTCCTCCTCATCCGCTATGGTGATCTTTTCAATCTTCTCGGTCCCGAGCAGATAATAATCATAAGCATTCAGGTTTTCAGGTCGTTTACGTTTGGCCGCGGCCCGCCCGGCCGCCTGAATCAACCCTACGCCGCCGCCCAGACGGTTGGTGACTTGCTCTGCGATCTCGGTCTGGACGGCGAAAACGTCCTCAGCAGGCCGGTCCCAACGATCCGACCAAAGATGGTTGCCGGTTTGTGCATCGATCAACTGCGCGGTGACCCGCACCCGCCCATTTTGCCGCTGGATAGAGCCTTCTAGTACGAAGCCGACATGGAGCGCACTTGCTACCTGGCGGGCATCCACCGGCTTGCCTTTGTAAACTTCCGTCGAATTCCGGGCCACGACCTCAAGTTCGGGAAACCGCGCGAGGTCGGTTATGATATCCTCAGTCAAGCCATCGGCCAAACGCCCGGTGGCCTCGTCGCCGCCATAGTTATTGAAGGGCAGCACCGCGACCGATGGCTTGGCCCCCAGCGGCGCGGGCTGAAAGAACCACCAGGTCCCTCCACCCGCCAGAGCCAGCACGACGATGGCCGCTGCAGTCGTCCTGGTCCAGCGCGGCATCGCCTTGCGTAAGGTCCAACGCACCCGCTTGCCATCGAGCCTCAGTCGGTACATCCGCACGGGGCGGCTGATGTTCTTGACCTGCTGCTCGCCGGCGAAATCGAGGGGCAAATCAAGCTTGCCCTGCAGATGGTCAAAGGGCCGTGCCCGATACGATCACGCCGCCCGGCTCAGCGAGTTGCTGCAACCGCGCGGCGACATTGACGCCGTCGCCATAGACATCGCCGTCAACCAGCGCAACGTCGCCCAGATTGACCCCGATGCGGAACACGATGCGCTCAGGCTCTGGCAGACCTTCATTGCGCGCGGCCGCCGCGCTTTGGATTTCCGCTGCGCAGGCGACTGCGTCGACCACGCTTTCGAAGGCGACAAGCGCGCCATCGCCCATCAACTTGACGACGCGGCCATGGTGCTGGGAGATGGCGGGGTCGAACACCTCGGAACGAACGGTTTTCAATCGCTCAATGGTTCCGGCCTCATCGGCCTCCATCGCCTTCGAGTAGCCAACCATATCGGCCGCCAGGATCGCCAGCAGCTTCCGATTGAGAGGGGGAACCGCCATATGCGCCTCTTTATGGCACAACCCTACACCCATGGAAGCATCGGAGCCAGAACGCGCCGTTGGCCGCGCGGTGAATGACCGCTCGTCAGCCGTTCCTGACTTTCGACCGGGTGCGGATGAACGTCTTCAACGGGTCAACTTGCGTCGTCAGGGCTCTCGGCGTCAAAGGTCCGAGAGGGTTCGAAGTCGGTCGTTCAGAGTGATTGCGTTTTGACTCCAGAGCGCCGCGCGTCATTGGACGCGCAAAGGACGCTATAACACTTTGAATTTTGCATGATCCTTTCCGAACCGGAGGTCAGCGCAGCAAAACCATGCCGGTTTCCGGGGGGTCCCGCCCTAAGGCAGCCGGAACCGGTATTCCGTCACGTGATGGTAGATCTGCCCGGGCCACAGCGTGGCTTGCGGGAAATAGGGCCGGTTGGGCGCATCCGGCCAGATTTGCGGCTCCAGGCAGAAGCCTGAAAACGCCTTGTACTGGCGTCCGCCCAGTCCAGGCGAGGACGGTGCCAGATACTGGCCGGTATAGAGCTGGACACCCGGCTCGGTCGTCCAGAGTTCCATCTCGACGCCGGAATTCGCGCCTTGCGCCCACGACGCCTGCTTCAGCGGCCCGCGCGTTGAGGCGAGGCAGAAATTCTGGTCGTAAGGGAGCTGCTCGCCCTCGGTCTCCATGCGCAGCGGCCGCGCATGGCGAAAATCGAAGGGCGTGCCGTCGACCGGCTTTACCGTGCCTGTCGGAATGAGATCCGCGTCGACCGGCAGATAGGCGCCGGCATTCAGCATCAGCCGGTGATCGAGAATGTCGCCGGCGCCGCCGTCGTCCAGGTTGAAATAGGAATGCTGGGTGAGGTTGCAGAGCGTCGGCTCCTCGCAGGTGGCGGTCAGTTCGACGCTGAGCGTGCCGGGGATCTTGAGCCGGTAGGTGCAGGTCACGTCGAGCGCCCCGGGAAAGCCCATCGTGCCGTCGGGGTCGTGCAATGTCAGCGTGACAAAATCCCTGCCATGCAGCGAAACCGCCCAGGCACGGCGCGAAAAACCTTGCGAACCGCCATGCAGCGTGTGCTTTTCGAGGAAATTGCGCTCGGTCTGGTAGCGTTTGCCGGCAAGCGTGAAGCGGCCGTCGCGGATACGGTTGGCATAGCGCCCGACGACAGTGCCGAAGAAGGCGGTATCCGTCTCATAGTGCTCGAAACGATCATAGCCGAGCACCAATGGCGCCTCGTGCCCGGCCAGGTGCAGATCCTGGATGATCGCACCCAGGCCGATGATGTTGGCGGTGAGGCCGCCGCCACGGATGGTGAAGTGGCGGACGGCCTCGCCCGCCTGCGTCGTGCCGAAAACCTCGCCGTCCTTCATTGCCATGCTCGCAAGTTCATTGATCGATGCCAGCCTGGCCTTTCGAAGCGGCTCAGGGTCTTTTTCGGTATTACCGCATCAGGCTTCTAGAGACCAAGTCCGCCGATGCAGACATATTTGGTGTCGAGATAATCCTCGATGCCCTGATGGCCGCCTTCCTTGCCGAGGCCCGATTCCTTGACGCCGCCGAACGGCGCTTCAGGGGTGGTGATGAGCCCTTCATTGACGCCGACCATGCCGTATTTCAGCCCTTCCATGACCCGGAAGGCGCGGCCGAGATCGCCGGTGTAGAAGTAGCAGGCCAGGCCGAACTCGGTGTCGTTGGCGAGTGCTACGGCCTCTTCCTCGGTCTCGAACTTGAATACCGGCGCCACCGGGCCGAAGATTTCTTCCTTCATGAAGCGCATCTTCGGCGTCGCATTGGCGATCACCGTCGGCTGGAAGAACGAGCCGCCGAGCGCGTGGCGCTTGCCGCCGGCGACGACCTTGCCGCCTTTGGCAGTAGCGTCGGCAATCAGCTCCTCGACTTTCTCCACCGCCTTTTCGTCGATCAGCGGCCCCTGCTGGACGCCTTCCTCGAGGCCGGAACCGACCTTCAGCCCGTTGCTCGCAGCAGCCAACTTTTCGACGAACTGATCATAGATGCCGGCCTGCACCAGGAAGCGGTTGGTGCAGACGCAGGTCTGGCCGGAATTGCGGTACTTGGCGGTGATGGCGCCGGCGACGGCCCGCTCGACGTCGGCGTCGTCGAAGACGATGAACGGCGCATTGCCACCGAGCTCCATCGACACTTTCTTGACGGTCACCGACGACTTCTGGATCAGGATCTTGCCGACCTCGGTCGAGCCGGTGAAGGTGATCTTCTTGACCAGCGGGTTGGCACAGATCTCGTCGCCGATCTCGCCAGCGGCACCGGTCAGGATATTGATCACGCCTTTGGGGAAGCCGACTTCCTCGGCAAGCGCGCCCCAGGCAAGGCCGGAATAAGGCGTCTGCGACGCCGGCTTGACCACGGCGGTACAGCCGGCGGCAAGTGCTGGGCCGAGTTTGCGGGCCAGCATCGAGGATGGGAAATTCCATGGCGTGATGGCGGCAATGACGCCGACCGGCTCCTTGGTCACCAGGATGCGGCGGTCGGCCCAGGGTGACGGAACGACATCGCCATAGGTGCGGCGGCCCTCTTCGGCGAACCACAGAATGTAGGACGCGGCCGAGCCGATCTCGCCCTTCGATTCGAACAGCGACTTGCCCTGCTCGATGGTCAGCAATTCGGCTAATACGTCCTGATTGTCCATCATCGCGTCGTGCAGCTTGCGCAACAGCTTCGAGCGTTCGAGCGCGGTGGTCTTGCGCCATGTCTTGAAGGCAGCGTCGGCGGCCTCGATGGCGCGGCGGGTCTCGGCCCTGCCCGACTTCGGCACAGTGCCGATCTTGAGGCCGGTGGCAGGATTGTTGACGTCGACCGTCTGGCCTGAATCGGCCTGCACCCATTCGCCATTGATGAGATTGGCCTGCCGCATGAAATGGCTGGTTTTCTGAAGCATGATCTCGCCTCCGTTCGGCACCTGGCGGGCCGGTCGCTGATTTCGTGAATGGACGTGCGCGATAGCATCGCTAGAGCCACTGCTCTTAGCCCAGGGCAAGCCCCGCAAGCAATCACAAGATGGCATATAGGGTTTGGGCCAGCCAAAGCGAGAGCGATGCAGCCGGGTTCTTATCCAAAAACCCGGGTTCTTATCCAAAAACATGGACGACCACGGTCAGCCAAAACGCAGTGGTGACGACCGCACAGGCGGTGGCGATGGTCATCTGGTTCGATGCCAGCGCCTGGCCGGTGTTGAACTGCACGGCGATGAGATAGGAGTTGATGCCGGACGGCAACGCCGCAACCATGACCGCCACCTTGGCCGTCAATGGCGGCAGGCCGATCAGCCAGACCAGGCCGAGAACCAGCGCCGGCATCAGGAACAGTTTCAGCGCCGACAGCGCCAGCGCCGGCCTTACATTGCCGGAAATGCCGAAGCGGCGCAGGCTGAGCCCCATGGCAAACAGCGCCACCGGGGCGGCCGTGCCGGCCAGCGCGTCGCTCAGCCGTGTCGCAAGCACCGGCAGCGGCGCACCGGTGAAGCGCCACGCCAGCCCGGCCAGTATGCCGATGATCAGCGGATTGATGAATACCCGCCTGAGAAAGCTCCTGACGACGCGGAGCGGATGTACAGGCTCGCTGCCGCCGCGGCCGAACATCTCGAACAGGATGATCGAGGCCATCATCATCACCGGCAGGTGAATGGAGACGAGCAGTGACAGCACTTCGAACCCCGCCGGCCCGAACACGCCGATGATGAAGGGCGCGCCGAGCAGGACGACGTTGGAGTAGGACGACGACACGCCGCCGACGACGCCGGCGCGGGCGTCCCGCCCGAAGATGCGCGTAATAACCAGATGGCCGGTGGCCCAGGTGAGCGCGACCGCCGCGAAATAAGCGCCCCATAGCGACCACGGCGCCACGCCGTGGAAATCAGCCTTTACCATGGTCTGGAACAGCAAAAGCGGCATTGCCACGTTGATGGCGAATTCGGATACGCCCTCGCCGCTCGCCGGCTTCAAATAGCCGGTCAACCCGGCAAGATAGCCGAGCCCGACGAGACTGAAGACGAAGAGGACGGTTTCGGTAAGCGGAGACATTTTTCCCGTGATAGGCGAGGCTCGGCGGCGGCGCAATCGCCCTTCCCTCGCGAATGTACCGGCCAACAATCCGGCCGCTCGGATCTTGCCCGAATTTGCTCATGGTTGGATGCCAGCGCTATACAGGGTTGTCGGGGGACACGCGGCGAATGGGCCTTGTCGGAAATCAGCACTTCTTCAAGCAGGCGTGGCTGACGGCTTTCGTCGGCGCCATGCTTTGCCTCGTGGTGACCTCGGCTCATGCCGCGGAGCCGGCGAGCCTCAAGGGCGTGGCGCTGATTGTCGGCCAGTCGAAATACCAGCACATAGCGGCTCTTCCCAACCCCGCCAACGACGCCCGCGACATCGCCAAGATGCTGACCGATCTCGGCTTCGACGCGCGCAGTGTAACCGATCGCGATGCGGCAAAACTGAAGCGCGATCTCGAGCGTTTCGCCGAGGACGCAGAGGACGCCGACGTCGCCTTGATCTACTATTCCGGCCACGGCATCGAGGCCGGCGGCGAAAACTATCTGGTGCCGGTCGACGCCGACATTTCTTCATTGAAGGACGCCGATCAGGCCCTGGTGCCGATCTCCGCCGTCATGGACGAATTGAAGACGACCGTGCCGGTAACGATCATGCTGCTCGATGCCTGCCGCACCAACCCGTTTCCGGCGGATGCGGTGCTGCGCCGGGCGCCGACGGCCTCGGCCTCGCCGATCAGCGCCGGCGGATTGGAGCCGGTGCGCGGTGCCAGGGCACTGGCAAACGCGACCGCGACGGAAAATCTGGGAACGGTGATCGGCTTTGCCGCCGAGCCGGGGCGGCCGGCACTCGATGGCATCGTCGGCGAAAACAGCCCCTACGCAGCGGCACTTCTGCGCCATCTCGCGGCGATGAAGGGCACCGAGTTCGGCTCGGTCATGCGCATGGTGACAGAGGAGGTCTATCTCGACACCAAGGCCAAGCAGCGGCCATGGGTCAATGAAAGCCTGCGCCGGCTGCTCTACTTCGGCGTAGCACCGCAGGAACCGACCGGCGACGACGGCCTGATCACCGGCGAGCGGCGGCAATTGCTGCTGACGATCGCCGAGTTGCCTGACCCCAAGCGGGCACAGGTCGAACTGGCCTCGCTGCAGGACGGCGTGCCGCTCGACGCGCTTTATGGCGTGCTGAAGGCGCTCGGCACCGAAAAGATGCCGGAGGACCCCACCGACCTGCAACAGCTGCTCGACGCCCAGGCCGAGCGCCTGAAGAAGATGATCTCCGAGCGCAACGCGCTGCGCACCGACGACCCCGAGATCAGCCGCCTCGTCGCCTCGGCCGACAAGGCGATCGGCCAGGGCGCCATCGTCACCGCGCGCAACTTCCTCGACAAGGCGGTGGGCCGGGTCGAGCAGGCCAGCGGCGCGGTCGACCAGGCTGAGAAACTGGTCAGGCAGAAGCGTCTTGCCGACGCGGCGATCTATGCCAGGCGCGCCGACGCTTCGGCGCTGGTCTTCGACTATCTGTCGGCCGCCAACGATTACGGCAAGGCCTTCTCGCTGGTCGAGAAATGGGACGACAGGCTGCGCTGGAACTACAAGAACCAGGAGGCGGAAGCGCTCAACGCGCATGGCAGCGCCACCGGCGACAGGCAAGCGCTGCAGCGCGCCATCGACGCCTACCGCGTCATCCTGAACTTCATCCCCAATGGCGAGCAGAACCGCGACTGGGCGATCACCCGCAACAACATGGCGGTGGTGCTGCAGACGATCGGCGAGCGCGAGCGCGAAACCGACCGGCTGGAAGAGGCAGCGAAAATCTTTCGCGATTCGCTTGCCGTGTTCGAGCGCGAGAAGGACGACATCAACTGGGCGGCGGCCCAGAACAACCTGGCCAATGTGCTGTTGAAGATCGGCGAACGCGAGAGCGACCCGAAACGCCTGAACGAAGCAGTGGTGGCGATGCGCGCCACGCTGGAGAAGCGGCCGCGCGACAAAGTCCCGCTGGACTGGGCCGCCTCGCAAAGCAACCTTGGCCTTGCGCTTTACGCGCTTTCGGAGCGCGAACCGAGCGGCGAGCGCCTGACCGAGGCCGAGGCCGCCTACCGGCTGGCGCTTGAAGAATACACGCGCGAAAAAGCCCCCGTTCAGTGGGCGATGGTCCAGAACAATCTCGGCAACACGCTGGTGTCTCTCGGCACGCAACGCAACGACAAGGCAAAAATCGACGAGGCAGCCGCGGCATTCCGCGCGGCGCTCGAAATCCGCACCCGCGACACCTTCCCGCTCTCCTGGGCGAGCAGCCGTCTCAATCTCGGTAACGCGCTGAGCAGTGCTGCCCGTTTCGATTTCGGCACCGGCCTGCTCGAAGAGGCGGCTGCCGCCTATGGCGACGCGCTGACCATATTCACACGCCAACGTTTTCCGACGAATTGGGCTTCCGCGGAGAACAATCTCGGCTCGATCTACCAGACGCTTGGCCAGCGCACGCGCGATCCTGCCAGGCTTGAGCAATCGGCCGCTGCATACCGGGCGGCACGGCGCGTCTATACCAAAAAGGAGTTTCCGCTCGACTGGGCGATGACCCACTACAATCTCGGCAACACGCTGCAACTGCTCGGCGGCGTGACCGACAAGCCGGTGCATTACGAGGACGCGATCGAGGCCTATCGCGATGCACTTCGGGAATACAAGCGCGAGACCACGCCGCGGCAATGGGCACTGGCGCAGGCCGGCCTCGGCTCGGCGCTGCAATGGCTAAGCATGAGCGAGGCCGATCCCCGCAAACTGGCCGCTTCGATCGCCGCGCGCCGGGCAGCGCTGGAGGTGCTGACCTTCGAGACCTCGCCGGTCGACTGGGCAAACGCGCAGAACGGCATCGGCATGAGCCTGATCAATCTCGGCAATCTCGAACGCACCGGCAAATATCTGGACGAAGCCGAAGCCGCCTTCGAGGCAACGCTCAAGGTCTTCACCCGCGAAAGCCAGCCGATGCAATGGGCCTTCGAGCAGAACAATCTCGGCGACGTCCACTGGAACCGCGGCAGCTATGGCGGTGGCAATGTCGAATTCGAAAAGGCGATCGAATTCTTCGAGAACGCCAAGCAGGGCTTTACCGAAGCCGGCTACACACTCCCGATCCCGCTGACCGACCGCAAGATCGATCTGGTGAAGAAGCAGATAGCGAAGAAATAGGCGTCTCGGCCGCAGGTTGCACTCGGCTTGTCTTTCAGCCGGCTTTGCCGTCCCTATATGCCGGTCACCGGGGACCTGCCTGCCGGTCACCCGAAAAGGATGTCTGATGCTTCGATTTGTGCTGGCGCTGCTGTTGCTTGCCGTTTCCGCCACAGCCCATGCGACGGAAGCCGGCTGGGCGCTGCTGCGCGACGGCGGGCATGTGGTGCTGCTTCGTCATGCCATGGTCACAGGCACCACCGATGCGGCCAATTTCGACCTCGGCAAATGCGCCACCCAGGTCAATCTCTCTGAGCGCGGCAAGCAACAGGCGCGCAAGATCGGCGCGCTGTTTGGCGCCCGCGCGGCACCGGTCGAGCGCGTGCTGTCCAGCCGTTATTGCCGCTGCCTCGAGACCGCCCGCATCGCTTTCGAAAGCGAGCCGGAGCCGTTCGCACCGCTTGACCTGCTGAAGACCGACGAAAAGGAGAAGGCCGCCCAGATCGCTGCGATCCTGGCCGAGATCCGCGGCTATTCCGGCTCCGACAATCTGGTCATGGTCACGCATCTCGAAGACATCAAGGAATTGACCGGCATCTCGCCGCGCGAAGGCGAGGCCGTGGTCGTCGAGCCGCAAGGCGACGGACTGCGCGTGCTCGGCCGCGTTACCTTCTGACCGCGCCGGTCGCTCCTCGCGTCGAGCGAGATAGGTGTTGCCGAAATGCCACTGCCACGAGAAGCCGTGGTTGGATTCCGATCTCATCTTGCTCCGCCTGGGCAGCAATCCCATCTGCGCCCGGCGTATGAGGCCTTTTCCTGCCCGGAAAAACCGATTAGACAGCCCAAAACACGTGCGGACAGATTCCGCCCGCAATCGAAGGAAAAGCCCTTGTCCACCACGTTCGACAAAGTCGCCAAGATCATCGCCGACACCAGCGAGATCGACATCGAGACGATCACGCCCGAAAGCCACACCATCGACGATCTCGGCATCGACAGCCTCGACTTCCTCGACATCGTCTTTGCCATCGACAAGGAATTCGGCATCAAGGTGCCGTTGGAAAAGTGGACGCAAGAGGTCAACGACGGCAAGGCCTCGACCGACGACTATTTCGTCATGAAGAACCTGTGCGCCAAGATCGACGCGCTCGTCGCCGCCAAGAACGCCATCTAAGCACAGCCCTTGACGCGCCCTCACCCACAACAGCCGCCCATGAACCCCCGCGACGTCGTCATATCAGGCATCGGCCTTGTCTCGTCACTGGGCGAGGGTCCGGATGCGCATTGGCAAAAGCTCGTCCAGCCGCGCCTTGAACCGGTTCTGGAGGCCTCGCGCTTCTCGCCCTATACGGTCCACCCGCTGCCGGAGATCGACTGGAACCTGCAGATCGCCAAGCGTGGCGACCAGCGGCAGATGGAGACCTGGCAGAGGCTCGGCACCTATGCGGCCGGCCTTGCGCTCGACGATGCCGGCATCAAGGGCAATGACGAACTCTGCGCGACCATGGACATGGTGGTGGCCGCCGGCGGCGGCGAGCGCGACGAGGCGGTCGACGCGGCCATTCTCGCGGCATCGGAAAGCCGCAACGATCGCGACGTGCTGCTCAACGAGAAGCTGACCACGGAATTGCGCCCGACGCTGTTTCTGGCACAGCTCTCCAACCTGCTGGCCGGCAACATCTCGATCGTCCACAAGGTGACGGGATCGTCGCGCACCTTCATGGGCGAGGAAGGTGCCGGCGTCGCCGCTGTCGAGACGGCGGCCGCGCGCATCCGCTCCGGCCAGTCGACGCATATACTGGTCGGCGGCGCTTTCCAGACCGAACATTCCGACATGCTGCTCGGCTATGAACTGGCCGGCTACCTGCATCGCGGTCCGTGGCGGCCGGTCTGGCAGAGGCAAGGCGCCGAGGGCGGCGGCGTGGTGACCGGATCCGGCGGCGCGTTTCTCGTCCTGGAGCAGCGCGAGCATGCGGAAAGCCGTGGCCGGAAGATCTATGCGGAACTCGGCCCGATCCTGTCCGGCCGCGCCAGGCGCCGGCGGGGCGAACTCGATGGCGAGATCGACACGCTGCTGAAGCAGGCCGCATTGCCGAATGGCGAGCTGCTGGCGATCTCCGGCGCTTCGGGCGCCCATGCCGCGACCGCCGCCGAGAAATCGGCGCTCGACGCCAATCCGGCGATCGCCGCACGCGGCTTTTCGACGCTGACCGGCCACATGAAGGAAGCGCAGTTCCCCTTTGCCGTTGCGCTGGCGGCCCTCGCTGTCGACCGCAAGGCCGCCTACCCTGTCTTCGACGCCACAGTCGAAAAACCGTTTGCCGGCGTCCCGAAGACCGTCCTTGCAACGGCGATCGGCTATCACCAATTCGAGGGCATGGCGCTGATCAAAGCCGCCTAGAGCATCGGACCGAAAAGTGTGACGCGATTTTCGGGCGATCCGACGCTCCAAGAGAAACAGGTTTTTGGACAACAAATGGCCAATCTGAACGACCATATGGGCAGGCCCATCGTCGCGGTCACCGGCATCGGCGTGGTGACGTCGCTCGGTGTCGGCAAAGCCGACAATTGGGCGGCACTGACGTCGGGCAAATCCGGCATCCATCCGATCACCCGCTTCCCGGTCGATCATCTCAACACCCGCATCTCCGGCATGGTCGATTTCCTGCCGTCGAGTTCCAAGGGCGCCAGTCTCCTCACCTATGAGCTTGCCGAAACCGCCGCCCAGGAAGCGATGTCGGAGGCGGGCCTCGATGCCGGCGATTTCGGCGGACCGCTTTTCCTCGCGTCGCCGCCGGTCGAGCTCGACTGGAGCGAGCGCTTTTCGCTCTACAATTCCGACGCGCACGACACCGGTGCCGAGAGGCTGCTGCGGGTAGCGCGCAGCCTCAGGGAACTCGACATCTTCGAAACCACCCAGTTCGGCTCGATCGCCGACCGGCTTGCCGACCGTTTCGGCACGCGCGGCCTGCCGATCACGCTGTCGACCGCCTGCGCTTCGGGCGCCACGGCGATCCAACTCGGCGTCGAGGCGATCCGCCGCGGCGAATGCGACAGGGCGCTGTCGATCGGCGCCGATGGCTCGGCGACCGCCGAGGCGCTGATCCGCTTCTCGCTTCTATCGGCGCTCTCCACCCATAACGACATCCCCGAAAAGGCCTCAAAACCCTTCTCGAAGGATCGTGACGGCTTCGTGCTGGCGGAAGGCTCGGGCGCCCTTGTGCTGGAATCACTGGAGGCAGCACTTGCCCGCGGTGCCACCGTTCTCGGCATATTGCGCGGCTGCGGCGAAAAGGCCGACGACTTCCATCGCACCCGCTCCAAGCCGGACGGTTCGCCGGCGATCGCGGCGGTGCGCGCCGCCCTTGCCGATGCCGGCTTGAGCGAGGACGGGATCGATTATGTCAACGCCCACGGCACCTCGACGCCCGAAAACGACAAGATGGAGCATTTGTCGCTGTCGACGGTGTTCGGCGAGCGGATCTCGTCAATGCCGGTCTCGTCGAACAAGTCGATGATCGGCCATACCCTATCGGCTGCCGGTGCCGTCGAGGCAGCATTTTCGCTGATGACGATGCGCGAAAGCGTCATTCCGCCGACCATCAACTACGACAATCCCGACCCGGCAATCGTCCTCGACGTGGTGCCGAACACCAAGCGCAATGCCGAGGTCGGCACCGTCCTGTCGAACTCCTTCGGCTTTGGCGGCCAGAACACCTGCCTTGTCATGGCGCGGGAACCGGTCTAAGCGACCTTTTTCAGCCAGACTGAACCGACAGGCACCATGCGCGCATTGCAACTTATCGAGGACCGCCGCCTTGAAACGGTGGACCTGCCGCCGCCGCCACCGCCTTTGCTCGGCGAGGTGACGCTGCGCATCAAGGCCGTGGCGCTGAACCATATCGACGTCTGGGGCTGGCGCGGCATGGCCTTCGCCAAGCGCAAGCTGCCGCTGGTCGTCGGCGCCGAGGCCTCGGGCGAGGTCGAGGCGGTCGGCCCAGGCGTTTCCAGCCTTGTGACCGGGCAATTGGTGTCGATCTATGGCGCCCGCACCTGCGGTCTTTGCCGCGCCTGCCGCGAAGGCCGCGACAATCTCTGCGAGCATGTTTCGGGCGTGCACGGCTTCCATCTCGACGGCTTTGCGCAGGAAAAGATCAACCTGCCGGCGCGCCTTCTGGTCCCAGCTCCGCCCGGCGTGAGCGAAATCGGGGCGGCGGTGGCGCCTGTCACCTTCGGCACGGTCGAGCACATGCTGTTCGACAATGCCCGGCTGCAGCCCGGCGAGACGATACTGGTCCATGCCGGCGGCTCCGGCATCGGCTCCGCCGCGATTCAGCTGGCCAAGAAGATGGGCTGCACGGTCATCACCACCGTCGGCTCGAACGACAAGATCGACAAGGCCAAGGCGCTCGGCGCCGACCACGTCATCAATTACCGCGACGACCGCTTCGAAGGCGTCGTGCGCAAGCTGACCAAGAAGAAGGGCGTCGACGTGGTGTTCGAGCATGTCGGCGCCGACACATTTGCCGCCTCGATGCTGTGCCTCAAACGCGGCGGTCGGCTGGTCACCTGCGGCTCGACCTCCGGCGTGTCGACGCAGATCAATTTGATGCAGTTGTTCCAGCAGCAGCTGAAGCTGCTAGGCTCGTTCGGCTGCCGCATGGAAAACATGGCCGACGCCATGCAGAAGATGGCGGCGGGCCTGGTCGCGCCGGTGATAGACACCGAGGTCGGCTTCGACGGCATCGATGCGGCGCTGAAGCGCATGGAAGGCCGCGACGTCTTCGGCAAGATCATCCTGCGCGTCGGCTGAAATGATCGGCAACGCCTTCAGGAAGATCCGCAGGGACGTGGGATTCCGCTATGGCAGGCGGCTTCGCCAGTTCAACTACTGGCTGGTCGCGCGCGTCGCGATGATCATCATCTCCGCGCTGCGCCTGCTGCCGCCCGACAGGGCGCTCAATTTCGCCGACCGCGCTGCCCGCCGCATCGGCCCCTGGGTGGCGCGCCATCAGGTTGCGGTCGACAATCTGCGCAAGGCCTATCCGGAAAAAAGCGATGCCGAGATCGAGGCGATCGCTTCCGATATGTGGGGCAACATGGCCCGCCTGGCCACCGAATACATCTTTCTCGATGCTTTGTTCGACTACGATCCCGCTGCGACGAAGCCGGGCCGTGTCGAGGTCAAGGGCGTGGAGCATTTCGTGCGCATCGCTGGCGAGGACAAGCCGCATATCGTCTTCACCGGGCATCTCGGCAATTTCGAGCTGCTGCCGGTGGCTGCGGCGACCTTCGGCATGAACATCACGGCGCTGTTTCGCCCGCCCAACAACCCTTACCTCGCCGAGTACATCCTCTCGACCCGCCGCTCGAGCATGGGATCGCTGCTGCCGTCTTCGACCGGTGCCTCGTTCGCACTTGCGGCCATCCTCGAGAAAGGCGGCAATATCGGCGTGCTGGTCGACCAAAAATTCACCGCCGGGCTCGAGACGACATTCTTCGGCCGCCCCTGCGAGAGCAACCGGGTTCTCGGCACCCTGGCGCGGCACTACGATTGCGATGTCTACCCGGCGCGCTGCGTACGCCTGCCGAACAACCGTTTCCGGCTCGAGATCGAGGACAAGCTCACCTTGCCGCGCACCGCCGGCGGCAGTGTCGACGTCCGCGCCACCACCCAGCTTCTCAACGACGTGGTCGAGCGCTGGGTGCGCGAAGACCCCGGCCAGTGGATGTGGTTCCACAAGCGCTGGGAGATCAGCGGCCGCAAAAAGCGTCGGCCGGCGACAATGCGCGACAAACCCGCCTGAGCGGAACGATCTTTTTGGGGCACCGGCCCTATTTTGTTCTTGCTTTGTGCCGGCAGCTATGCTACTAATTTCGGTATGGTGCTATTTGGCCCCGACGAACCCGCCGCTCCGGCGGGTTTTTTATTGCGGGCCGACGAGCAGGCCCTAATTCGTCACGAGGATCCGCGTATTACCGAAGCCGGCTTTGCGCACCATCGAATAGAACGCGGCGGCGTTGCTGGGGTGGAGGCGCACACAGCCATGCGATGCCGGGCGCCCCAATTGCCGGATCGCGCCGGTGCCGTGGATAGCATAGCCGCCGCGGAAGAACACCGAATAGGGCATCGGCGACATGTCGTATTTGCGCGAATACCACATCCGGGCCGTCCGCTGTGGCCGATAGCTGCCGCGCGGCGTGATGTAGCCTTTGCGGGCGGTGGAAACGCTCCACCGGTAATACGAAAGCCCGTATCTTACCGTCATCGTCTGTGAGGAAATATCGATGTTCGCGACCAGGCTGGCCGCCCGGCTCTCGAACGACGAACCGAACAGCATCGCCATCAATGCCGCTGCCATGAGAACAGTGTTTTTCATGCAATCAAACCCCTTTGATGCCCCTTGCTTGCCTGCCCTCACGCTGTTCTCCAGCGTTTTGATGGCAAGCCAGCGAGCTAACACCTACTCCCTGACGATTTCACCAATCCAAAGCAGCGAATTTGAACGATTTCCCGCAATAGTTGCCGTAACGACACGCAATCGCCTCGCAATTCGCCATCGGGCTTGCAAAACCCCCTCATCCGCTGCTCAATTCGCCGAATGAACGAACCGAACGAACGGCTCCTCAAGGCTATCGATGACCGAGCCGATGATCTGGTTGCACTGACTGCGGATCTAATCCGCTTTCCAACCATCAATCCGCCCGGCGAAGCCTATCGGCCATGTGCCGAATATATCGGCGCGCGGCTGAAGAAGCGTGGTTTTGAGATCGAATTCATCCGTGCCGAGGGCACGCCCGGCGACACTGACCGTTACCCGCGCGTCAACGTCGTCGCCCGCTTCGATGGCCGGGCGCCGGGTGCTTGCGTGCACTTCAATTCGCATATCGACGTCGTCGAGCCCGGCGACGGCTGGAGCCTCGATCCGTTCGCCGGCATCGTCAGGGATGGCAAGGTCTATGGCCGCGGCGCATGCGACATGAAAGGCGGGCTTGCCGCCTCGATCATCGCCGCTGAAGCCTTCATGGAGGTGTTTCCCGATTTTCCCGGCGCCATCGAGATTTCAGGCACGGTCGACGAGGAGTCCGGCGGCTTTGGCGGCGTCGCGCATCTGGCCAAGCTCGGCTATTTCTCGAGGCCGAAGGTCGACCACGTCATCATTCCCGAGCCGCTCAACAAGGACCGCATCTGCCTTGGCCATCGCGGCGTCTGGTGGGCCGAGATCGAGACCAAGGGCGAGATCGCGCACGGCTCGATGCCGTTCCTCGGCGACAATGCGGTGCGCCATATGGGCGCCGTGCTGCGGGCCTTCGAAGACGAATTGTTTCCGGCGCTCGACCGCAAGATGACGCGCATGCCGGTCGTGCCCGAAGGCGCAAAACGCTCGACCATGAACATCAACTCGATCCATGGCGGCCAGACGGAGGATTTCCGGCCCGGCCTGCCCTCGCCCAACGTGCCCGATTCCTGCCGGCTGACCATCGACCGCCGCTTCCTGCTCGAAGAGGATCTCGCTGCGGTCAAGAGCGAGGTGACCGATATCCTCGAACGGCTGAAGCGCGAGCGCAAAAAGTTCGACTACGAAATCCGCGATCTGGTAGAGGTGCTGCCGCTGATGACCGAGCGCGACGCGCCGGTGGTTAAGGCGGTCGCGCAAGGCATCATGGAGATATTCGACCGCGAACCGGATTACGTGATTTCGCCCGGCACCTACGACCAGAAGCACATCGCCCGTATCGGCCACATCTATGACTGCATCGCCTATGGCCCGGGCATCCTCGATCTCGCCCATCGGCCCGACGAATGGGTCGGCATTGCCGACATGCTGGACTCGGCAAAGGTGATGGCGATTGGCCTCGGCGTGCTGCTGAGGGGCGCCGGCCCGCCATGATCCGGCCATGGGCGGAAAAACATTCCTCCCGGCGTCGGCACACGGTACGAAACGCAATTTACTCGGCGGCGAATTCACGCTTCTATCCGCCCGGGTTTGAGCACGTGTTTTAGACATGGGGAGTTGCACGATGAAATTGTGGAAAACCATTCTGGCCGCCGCGGCGCTGGCGTTGGCCGCCGGGACCTCAGCGATGGCCGCGCGCACCGACCTGGTCATCGGCATTACGCTCGAACCCCCGCATCTCGACCCGACCGCGGGTGCCGCCGCGGCAATCGACGAGGTACTCTATGCCAATGTCTTCGAGGGCCTGACCCGCATCGGCCCGAACGGCGAGGTGCTGCCCGATCTCGCGCAAAGCTGGAGCATTTCCGACGACGGCAAGGTCTACACTTTCAAGCTGCATACAGGCGTGAAATTCCATGACGGCACCGACTTCAACGCCGACGACGTGAAATTCTCGCTCGACCGTGCCCGCGCCGACAATTCCGTCAACGCGCAAAAGGCCCTGTTTGCCGCCATCGACAAGGTCGAGGTCGTCGATCCCGCGACGGTGAAGGTCACGCTGAAGAACCCGCAAGGCTCGTTCCTCTACAATATGGGCTGGGGCGACGCGGTGATCGTGGCGCCTGAGACAGCCGACACCAACAAGGAAAAACCGATCGGCACCGGCCCGTTCAAGTTCCAGAACTGGGCCAAGGGCTCATCGATCACGCTGGTCAAGTCGGATAATTACTGGGGCGCCCCGGTATTTCTCGACAAGGCCGAGTTCCGCATCATTCCGGATGCCGCCGCCGCCGTTCCGGCGCTGCTTTCCGGCGACGTTCAGGCCTTTCCGTTCTTCGACCCCGACAGCGTCGCCCAGGTCAAGGACGATCCGCGCTTCAAGGTGGTGATCGGCTCGACCGAGGGTGAAACCATCCTGTCGATCAACAACAAGAAGCCGCCCTTCGACAAGCTGCAGGTCAGGCAGGCGATTTCCTTTGCGCTCGATCGCAAGGCGATCATCGACGGCGCCTCGGCCGGCCTAGGCGTGCCGATCGGCTCGCACATGTCGCCCGCCAGCAAGGCCTATGTCGACCTCACCGGCCTCTATCCGCACAATGTGGAGAAGGCCAAGGAGTTGCTGAAGGAAGCCGGCCTGGAGAATGGCTTCAAGGCGACGCTCAAGCTGCCGCCGCCCTCCTATGCGCGGCTTGGCGGCGAGATCATCGCCTCCGAGCTTCGCGAAATCGGCATCGATCTCGAGATCATCCCGGTCGAATGGGCGCAGTGGCTGGACCAGGTCTTCACCAAGAAGGATTACGACCTGACCATCGTTTCCCATACCGAGCCCAACGACATCGATATCTATTCGCGCAAGGACTATTACTTCAACTACGACAATCCGGCCTTCGACAAGATCATCGACGAGCTGAACCTTACCTCCGACGAGGCCAAGCGCATGACGCTGCTCGGCGAGGCGCAGAAGGTCCTGGCAGACGACGCCGTGGTCGGCTTCCTCTACGAATTGCCGAAGGTCGGCGTCTGGGACGCCAAACTGCAGGGCCTATGGGAAAACGCCCCCATCCAGGCCAACGACCTGACCAAGGTGAAGTGGACGGATTGATCGCTGACAGAAAGGCGAAAGTTGCACTCCGTCACACCCCCCTCTGTCCTGCCGGACATCTCCCCCTCAAGGGGGGAGATTGAGCCCTCACCGCCGCTTTCGCTAACCACTAGCGTTGCAGGGACAGTGCCGGCGTGGAAACTGCCAATCTCCCCCCTTGAGGGGGAGATGTCCGGCAGGGCAGAGGGGGGTGGGCGGGAACGATACCCTAGCCCGATCTTTGCGTCCGCACCGGTCCCCTCATGACCGCCTTTCTCCTCAAGCGGCTCGCCATCGCCGTCGTCACGCTGATTCTGGCCTCGATGGTGGTCTTTGCCGTGCTGGAGATCATTCCCGGCGACCCGGCGCGGCTGATGCTTGGCCTGAACGCCAGTGCCGACCAGATCGAATTGCTGCGCAACCAGATGGGTCTCAACGCTCCCGTCGTGCTGCGCTACCTGCATTGGGCCGGCGGCTTGCTGAGCCTCGATTTCGGCCGTTCCTACACCTATTCGGTGCCGGTCATCGATCTGGTCCGCGAGCGCCTCGTCGTCTCGCTGCCGCTGGCACTGATGGCGCTGGCGGTGTCCACAGTCATTGCCATTCCGGTCGGGCTGTTTTCCGCCAGCAGACGCGGCCGCGCCGGCGACACGATTGCGATGGGCGCCGCCCAGCTTGGCGTCGCCGTGCCCAATTTCTGGTTTGCGCTGATGCTGATCTATCTGTTCGCCGTCTGGCTGCGGCTGGTGCCGGGCGGCGGTTTTCCCGGCTGGGGCGCCGGCGTCTGGCCGGCGCTGAAGTCGCTGCTCCTGCCGGCGGTCGCCCTCGCTCTGCCGCAGGCGGCGATCCTCGCCCGGGTCACCCGCTCGGCGCTGATTGAAGTGCTGAATGAGGACTACATCCGCACCGCCCGCGCCAAGGGCCTGCCCTATCGTCTTGTCTTGTGGCGGCATGCGCTGCGCAACGCCTTGATCCCGGTGGTCACCATTCTAGGCCTGCAATTCGCCTTCCTGCTTGCCGGCACCATCATCATCGAGAACGTCTTCTATTTGCCCGGCCTCGGCCGGCTGGTGTTCCAGGCAATCAACCAGCGTGACCTGATCGTGGTCGAGAGCGTCGTCATGCTGCTGGTTGCCGCCGTCATCATCGTCAATTTCGTTGTCGATCTCTCCTATGCGGTGGTCGATCCGCGCCTGAGAGGCAGGCAATGACGCTGCACATCGACATCCCCGACGAGAACCTTGCCGGCATCCTGGCCAAGGCGTTTCGAAACCGTTCGTTCCTCGCCGGCTTCGTCGTCACCGCACTGGTGGCTGCGGTCGCGATCCTCTCCTTCGTGTGGACGCCTTACGACGTCACCAGGCTGGTCATTTCCGACAAGACCCAGGCGCCATCGTTGGCGCACTGGTTCGGCACCGACCATTTCGGTCGCGACATCCTGTCGATGATCATGGTCGGCGCCCGCAACTCGATCGCCGTGGCGCTGGTGGCGGTCGGCATCGGCATGGGCGTCGGCGTGCCGCTCGGCGCCTTCGCTGCGGCGCGCGGCGGCATCGCCGATGACGTGCTGATGCGGCTGAACGACCTGGTCTTCGCCTTTCCGGCGCTGCTTTCGGCAATCATGATCACCGCCATCTTCGGGCCCGGCGCGTTCAACGCCATCATTGCCATCGGCATCTTCAACATCCCGGTGTTCGCGCGCGTCGCCCGCGCCGGCGCCCTGGCGATCTGGCCGCGCGAATTCATCCTCGCCGCCCGCGCCGCCGGCAAAAGCAGGACGCTGATCAGCATCGAACATGTGCTGCCCAACATCGCCACGCTGCTGCTGGTGCAAGGCACCATCCAGTTCGCGCTGGGCATACTGGCCGAAGCGGGCTTGTCCTATGTCGGGCTCGGCACGCAGCCGCCGATGCCGAGTTGGGGCCGCATGCTGTTCGACGCCCAGACCCGCATGGTGGTGGCGCCGTGGATGGCGATCTTCCCGGGCATGGCGATCGTCGTCACCGTGCTTGGCCTGAACCTGCTTGGCGACGGCATTGCCGACATCCTCGATCCGAAATCGCGGCGGCAGCGATGAGCCTGCTCGAGATCGACAAGCTGTCACTAACCATCGGCAGCACCCGTATCCTCAGAGACATCGAGCTTTCCGTGGCGCCGGGCGAGGTGATGGGGCTGGTTGGCGAATCCGGCTCCGGCAAATCGATGACGGCGCTTACGGTGATGCAGCTTCTGCCCTGGGCGGCGCATACCAGCGGACGCATCACCTTCGACGGCATCGACATCCTTGCCGCCAGCGAGGACCAGATGTGCGCACTGCGCGGCGACGACATCGGGATGGTTTTCCAGGAGCCGATGACGGCGCTCAATCCGGTCAAGACCATCGGCGAGCAGGTCGCCGAGGGTATTCGCTGGCACACCAGGGCGAGCCGCGCCGACGCCGAGGAACGGACGCGAAAGATGCTCGACCGGGTCGGCCTGCCGGCGGCACAATTCCCGCTGTCGCGTTATCCGCACGAACTCTCCGGCGGTCAGCGCCAACGCGTCGTCATTGCCATTGCCTGTGCGCTGAAACCCAAGCTGCTGATTGCCGACGAGCCGACGACGGCGCTCGACGTGGTGCTGCAGGCGCAGATCCTCGACCTGCTGCGCGACCTCGTAGCGGAAAACCGCATGGGTCTTCTGCTCATCTCGCACGAACTCGCCGTGGTGACCGAGATGGCGGACCGCATCACCATCCTGCGCCATGGCGAGGTGATGGAGGCCGGCGATACCGCGCGCACGCTGTCCGAACAGCTTCATCCCTACACGCGACAGCTGGCGCAGGCCTCGATGCATGTGCCGGCGCGGGCCCGCACACACGACAGCGGATCGGCCAAACCGCTGCTTCAGGTAGAGAGCGTAACGCGGGATTATCCGGGACGGCGCATATCCCTGTTTAAACGCGCGGCTGCCATCCGCGCCGTCGACGATGTCTCCTTCTCGATGGCGCCCGGCCGGTCGGTGGCGCTCGTCGGCCGTTCCGGCTGCGGCAAGTCGACGCTTGCCCGCATGGTTCTGGCACTCGACAAGCCGACATCGGGAACCATCCGCTTCCGCGGCGATATCCTCACCGACAAGAGCGAGGCGGAGCTGAAGCCGGCACGGCGCGACATGCAGGTCGTGTTCCAGGACCCGTACGGCTCGTTCGACCCACGCCAGAAGGTCGAGAGATTGGTGGCCGAGCCGCTGCATGTGCTGGAGAAGAAGCCGGCGCCCGCCGCGCGGCGCGAGATGGTGGCGTATGCGCTGCACGAGGTCGGCCTCTCACCAGGCGACATGGACAAGTATCCGCATGAGTTTTCGGGCGGCCAGCGCCAGCGCCTTTCGATCGCCCGCGCCATCATCACGCGGCCGAAACTGGTCGTCGCCGACGAGCCGGTCTCGGCGCTCGATGTCTCGATCCGCGCGCAGATCCTCGATCTGTTCGCCGACCTCAACCAGAAGCTCGGCATCGCCTATCTGTTCATCACCCATGATCTGACCGTCGCCCGCGCCATCACCGACGAGGTGATGGTCATGCATGACGGCAAGATCGTCGAGCGCGGCAGGACGAGCGAAGTGCTCGACCACCCGCAGTCCGAGGCGGCCAAAGCGCTGGTCACTGCTGCTCCAGACCTGCACCGGACGATTGCAAAACGGCTGCGCGAACAGGGCTGAGCGGCAAGGGGCACGGGCCTTCCGTTCTCCCACTGTGGGGTCCGAAGGACGGGGCGAGACCGGTGGCTCGCCCCACGAGGAGGCTCCGGTGGTTGGCGACGTGGTGGAGACGACTGTTTGTGGCCAGCCTATGAAAGTAGAAAAAATATGGGGCCATTGGGCCGATCGCCGATCGCGCAACCCGGACCTGATCGTCCCTTTGCGCGCGAAGGAGATTTAGCGAACTTAGGTTTGGAAATTACGGTATTAATGTATGTTTTCTGCCTCGCCCGTTCGGCTTTGTCCTGCCGCGTATTCTCCGCATCGTCGCGCTTAAGCTAAGCAAAACGACTGGCAGCAACGGATAGCCCCCAAACACACGAGAGCTTGGCGCTCCAACAAAGCCGTAACTAATCACCACTCGCGCCTTCCGCATCACGCCGGCATCTGTAGTAAAGGGAACCTTAAAGTGAGACAACTACCCTACAAGGAAGGCACCCTATTTGCCATTCCGTTGAGATCAGGTGGCTACGGGCTTGGCTTGGTAGCTCATATGGCCCCAATGGGAAAGATTATTCTAGCATATCTATTTGGACCAATGCGTCTGGAATTGCCAAAGGCGGATGAATTAAATGACCTTAGTCCAGATAATGCAGTCAGGTGCCTACGGTGTGGCGATCTCGGTTTAATAAATGGAACTTGGCCAATTATTGGCCAAATGAAGAGCTGGGCAGAAGACAAATGGCCTATGCCAACCTTCGTTCACAAAGAAAGCCTTTCCAACCGAATTCTTATTCGAAAATACTCAGAGTCTGACCCATCGAAGCTAGAGAGCCAAACTAGCGTAGCTTCGGCGGGCGATTTGGAGCAGGACGGTTTACACGGATATCAAGCCGTCGAATTGATTCTGATCGAGCAGCTGAAACCCCATTGATCAAGGAATGACGGTAACGATGTGAATTACGAATTACGGTGACTCCCACTAGCCGGCCTCTCGTCAATGCCGCGCGGACTTTTTTGGCGGCGTCAGCGGCTAATTTGCATCGGGCGGACTATTCATCCGGGGAGGAGCCCCACGACTGGTGAAGGAGGGATGTCACTGGGTTGTTTGGTGGATAACAATAAAGACTATAACTCGCTTATGAATGTAATCGGCCCGAATAAGCTGGGTAGTGCGAGTTTACAGGTAAATGATTTCCCAATTGGTTCGTGAGGAGTTGCCATCATGCATTTTAAAATAGCATTGAAACTTGCCGGATTTGTTGCAATTTTTGTTTTCGGAGGATCGGCCTGTACTGTGCCATCAACTCCTGAGATACTGAACTGTTCAAATGGAATCTTTGCCGATAATTGGCCGTTCACTTGGCGAGCAGTTGAGGAGAAATGTATATCACGCGTAACCTCGCAAATTGCGAAGGAGTTCATGGACTGGAATACGAAGTATGAAGAATTTAATGAGGATACTGGTGCACTTTACCTTTTTATATGGACGAGATTGATTGATAAGAATCTTGCGACTCCATTGCAATTGGACGAGAGAACGAAAGATTTTGATCAAGTAACTCGATCGCTTACGGACTCTTATGTTGGCATTTACGACGATATTGAAAAATTGCAGGAAGAATTGAAAATGTCTTTGGCCCAAAAAGGAGGCGGGGATGCGAATTCGCTCTATGCGATAAGGCTTTTAGGTTTAGTTCCAATTGAGCACGCGCGGCCCACCATTTTGTTCCTGAAGAGTCTGGTTGATCTTGACACCAACACCATTAAGGTCACGGGACAATACGGGGAAGAGATTGTAGAAATGCAAGAGTTGTTGGATTATCGGGCCAGTGCACAAGGTCGTTAGTTGCCATTCACAGATCCTAATTATGACGCGGCTCATTACTTAGTGGCCGCTATTGTGCGGCAGGAACTGGAGAGAATTTCGCAATTTCGGTGCACTTTTATCGCGTTCGCCCGGCTATCATTGCACGTAGATTGACCACATGGCCCGCCTTGCCCGCATAGCGGCGTCCGGCTTCTACAACATCGGCCAGCTCACCTCCACCAACCCTGGGGCAACGCAAGGCAACAAGTATGACGGCTTTGGCAAGCTCGCCCGCCGGGACGTCACGCTGGGCACGCTGACCCACACCACGACCAGCGTGCGCGATGCCTCCGGCCAGACGGGTTGTTGATAAATACGGAGCTCGATATACGGTGGACGTAACTGTTACAGGTCCGGCCGCCACCGTTGAGGTTCGCACCGGGGGGATTTTTAGCCCCCGGTTCAAACGTCCCGTCGCTGATGGCACTATTCGTGAAGTAGAGTCCCGCTATGAAACCAAAGATCAACGACGTTGTGAGATTGATTTGTGATATGCTGGGAGAATCCCTTCAGGCCGGAGCTTTAGGAGTCGTTGTTGAAGAGCATTCTTATCCCGAGGAGGCATACGAGATTGAATTCAGTAGCGAAAATGGGAAGACCATCGCTCAATTAGCCTTACTTCCAAACCAGTTCGTACTGATTGCTGTGTAAGGAATTACAGCGCACTCTTTTCCATATCTCCTCTCCGAATTACGACATGATCCGGAATTACGCACTACGGTCGCATTACGAATTACGGTGACACCCATTAGCCGGCGGCTCGTCAAGAGCACGAAGCCGTAGGGCACGGTTTTTGATGACTGAGTTCAAGATCATACCTTTCACTGGCGCCGGGGAAATAGAGTTTGGAATGTCCCTGAATCAGATTAGACGGCGTCTTGGGACAAATTTTCGAACATTCAAACGATCTATCAGGGATACGTTTCCTTGCGACTATTTCGAAAATATTGGGGTATTTTGTTACTATAGTAAATCAGGAAAATTGAACGCGGTCGAATTCACGAGTCCTGCCGCTCCTTCTCTGAATGGGGTTCGATTTCTAGGAACAGGATTTGAATCCGCAAAACGTGCACTTATTTCATTGGGCCAAGAAATCGAAGAAGAAATTGATGGGGCAATCGCTTTTGGCCTTGGGGTCAGTATTTATGCCCCGTTGGCAAAAGAAGATTCCATGGCGCCTGTCGAGACAGTGCTAATCTTTCAGAAAGGATACTACCAATAGCAGCAAGGCATACAAATTTTCCGATCCGTTGGAGGAATTGTGGAATTACGGTGACACTCATTAGCCGGCCGCGCGTCAAGAGTGCAGAGCATTTTTTTTGGCAGCGCGAACTGCCAATCCAATTCAGTGCCCAGCATTTGAACCGCACCCGTTCTCGGTTGACAGCTGCGTTCGCACCGCGCCAGATCAGGATCAAGCATCGACCGGCTCCTGGCAGGCGGCATCGCCGCCCCGGAAGAGGAGGATTCTTTCGGTAGTTGGAAATGCCCCGGAAGATCGGAGGTGCAGAGATTATGGATATGGACGGAACCCTTGAGAAGATATTCTCAGTAACAGCCATATGGACATCGGCCGCGACCATCCCTGTTTCGCTGATTTGGGGTGAATCCGCCTGGATGGCGGTTTTTATTGGCGCGATAGTTGCTGCCTCCTTTGCCTTTCCAAGAAGGTTAGCGGAGCTTCTCAATCGTTTCGAACACCCCATCGGTTATCTGGAGAGGAATTTCAAAAATGACTGGACCGGATGGAAGTATACAAAATCAAGCATAAAAATGATATATAATTTGAGTATTATCCAAAAGTATCACTATATATTACTTTTAATTACTGCCATTCATTTTATGATTTCGGGCGCCTTAAGTGAAAGCGGATTGGCTGTCGCGTATCTCGCAATTATGGCTGCATTCTCTTTGATTTCAGTTTCTTTTACACTGCATAAGAGAAACAGGTAGCGCTATGATAGTACTTTGAGCATCCGCTTGAGTGCCAATGAAGGATCTTCCCGGTTCCAAGATTGTTTCCCAAAAAGAAGCTAAAGTCGGTGATGTTGTTTAGTCGAGTGCAAAATTCGATGACGCCACCGGGGCGCCCTCTCTCCGGTCGCTTGATCCCGATTGATATTGATATCAGAAATAGGTGGCTGAAATGAAAATTAGTAAGCAGTGCCTACTTTCGGCCGCTGTGCTGAGTGCTGCGACTGCCGTATTGGTCTTGCTTATATTCTATCAGCAAATCACTGGCCCTTCGCCCAGATGGGAGGACGCGCTATCGCGTGAAAAGTTGACCGCACAATTTGGTGACATAAAAACTATTAGAAGAAGTCGGATTTGGGCCTATCTCGGTAAGCCCGATGAACCAAATATGGTCAAGCAATACGATCTTTGGTCTGACGACGATTTATTTGGAAAATATTTCGACGTAGTATACGACACCGAAGAATATAAGGAAAAACCGGATCATCAAGATCCGATTGCGATATATATGTTTTACCAATGCACAGTTATTTTATTTTACCACAAGTTTATACTGAATTCATCTCAGATTGACCTTGAATTGCTGTAACTCAACAATCCTGCCGATGCCTCAGCCTTGCGGCTTGACCACATCGGCCGGGCTGATGTCGAGCAGGTCGAGCGTGCGGCGCAACAGCTGCATCTCGCTCCCGGCAAGTTGCGAATCGGCCTTGGCGATCTCGGCCATGTGGCGGGCGAGCAGCTTGCGCCGTTCGACGTCGAGGTCGCGGAATTGGGCGACGGCCTGCGAGCTGTTGGTCTCGTAGCCGAAATCGTTGAGATATTCGATGACGCTGTCGACGCTGGTTTCGGGTATGCCGAAGGCGTCGCGGCAGATACGCCTGAAGGCGGTCATTTCGCTTTCGCTGACCGAACCGTCGGCCAGGATCATACGGAACAGCATCAGCAATTCCGCCGACAGCACCGGATCGTCCGCGACCTTGCGCACGCCGGGGTCGCCGTCGAAGATCGAGCGTATCTGGTCCAGCAATCCCATCGCCATCAGCCCCTTCCGATTCGTCGGGAAGGTAGCGCGGAATCGGCTTGGCGCAAACGGGGTGCGATGGTGGAAAAGCCGCCTGCGTGCACTCATTGGTGTGTGACCGCGCGACTGATAGTATGCCGTTGTACGAATCATGTTGAGGAGGGACCGAACATGAATCTCAGTGCGCCTACCCAGCTTATTTTCATTATATCCCTTGTTATCGCCATTATCGGCGTTCTCGCCGCGCTTGGCGTCCTTGCGTTCATCCCTTTGGCTGCTGTGTGGATTGTCGTCATCGCTTACATCGTGCTGGCCGCCGGCTGCCTGATGCGCGGCGCCTAAACACGTCCAGACAATTCAGAATCTCAGGCAACTCGGAGCGCCCGGCCAAAAGCCGGGCGCTTTTGATTCCGACGAATGGTCTGTTAAAGTCGCGTGGCGGAAGGAAAGCGCATGCCCGACAGCGAAGACGGCAGCCGCCACGAAAGCCCAGGCCTCGATCGGTTCGAGATGGTGCGGCGCGCGCCGAGCCATCGGCTTCAGGGCGCCGTCACCGACATATGCGGCTTTCGCGAAACCATGCCAGGCCATTTCCGCGCCGTCGAATATGCCTCGCTGACCGTGCCGCTGGTCATCAGCTTTGCCGAACCCTTTGCCATCGGGCTCGGCCATGACCCGGGCGACAATGACCGCTTCGCCAGTTTTGCCGCCGGCCTTTATGCCGGGCCGGTAGTGATCGAATCCTTCGGCGGCGCCTGCTGTGTGCAGATCAATTTCAGCCCGCTCGGCGCTCGTCGCTTCTTCGGCCGCCCGATGATCGAACTGACCGACCGCATGGTCGGCCTGGATGACGTGCTCGGCGTAGAAGGCATCGCGCTGCGCGAAAGGCTCGGCAATGCACCGGATTGGAGCTCACGCTTTGCCATCGCCGAAGCCTTCGTTGGCGATCGGTTGGCAACCGCGGACCGCACCCAGGCCGAAATGGTCTGGGCCTATGAGACGATCGTCTCGACGCGTGGGCGGACCCGCATCTCGACGCTGGCCGAAAAGCTTGGCTGGAGCCGCAAGCATCTTACCGGAAAATTTTCGGACGCTATCGGCACCGGCCCAAAAACGCTCTCGCGCATCGTCCGCTTCAATCATGCGCTTGGCCTGTCGAGACAGGCGAACAGCGCTTGGGCCGACATCGCCGCCGACTGCGGCTATGCCGACCAGGCGCATCTGGTACGCGAGTTTCGCGACCTGGCAGGCGTCGCGCCGACGGCGCTTGCCGCGAGGTAACATTTCTTCAAGACGCGCAACCGGCCATCGCGCAGACTGGGTTGATCGACCAACCCGCTGAAGGAGATCAGCCATGCCGAACACCCCCGAACCACCGCGGCTTTATCCGGCGCTGCGCTACAGGAATGCCGGCAAGATGATCGATTGGCTGTGCGAGGCCTTCGGCTTCAGCGTTCGCGCCCGCTATGGCGAAGGCGACGTGGTGCACCACGCCGAACTCGCTTTCGGCTCTTCGATCGTCATGCTCGGCACGGCGCGCGACGACGCCTATGGCAAGATGGTCGGCGCGCCGGGTTCGGGTGGCGGCAAGTCGATCTACGTTGCGGTCGCTGACGCAGACGCGGCATACGCGCGGGCAAAGACCGCCGGCGCCGAGATTCTGGAAGAACTCACCGACCGCGACTATGGCAGCCGCGAATTCATCTGCCGCGATCCGGAAGGCAACGTCTGGTCGTTCGGCACCTACTGGCCGAAGGCTGACGAGAAAGCATGATCCCGAAAAGTGGAGACCGGTTTTCGGACAAGATCATGCTCAGGCAAAGTATCTAACGCGCCAGCCCAAAAATCGTGTCGCAGTCGAGGTGGGTTTCCAGTTCGGCTGCGATCTCGTCCAGTGCCCGTTCGACCTCGGCGCGGTAGTCGATGCCGCCGCCCTTGACGCCGAGGCTTTCGAGGAATTTCGCCCGGAAGGCATCGGCGGAAAACAGCCCGTGCATATAGGTGCCCACCACCTTGCCGTCGGCCGAGATAGCGCCGTCATCGATACCGTTGATAACGGCGGACGGCCGCAGCGTGTCCGGACCTGTGGTGCGGCCGAGATGGATCTCGTAGCCCTCGAGCGGCAGGTCGAACGGCACCGAGCGCGCGCTGACGTTGCGCACCGTCTTACCCGGCTCCATCACCGTTTCGACGTCGAGCAGCCCGAGGCCTTGCGTTTCTGTAACGCTGCCCTCGATGCCGTCGGGATCGCGCACGATATGACCAAGCATCTGGAAGCCGCCGCAAATGCCGACGATATGACCACCGCGTTTCCTATGCGCGGCAAGGTCGCGGTCCCAGCCGTTCTCGCGAAATTTCAGGAGATCGCCGATCGTCGACTTCGAGCCGGGAATGACCACCAGACCCGCATCTTCGGGCAAGCGCTCACCAGGCGGCACGAACACCACCTCAACCTGCGGTTCGGCCTTGAGCGGGTCGAGATCGTCGAAATTGGCGATGCGCGAGAGCACCGGCACGGCGATCTTCAGCGCTCGCTTCTCGCCGGACGCCAGTCGCTCGAGCACGACGGAATCTTCCGATGGCAGCCGCGCCGCCGCCTTCAGCCACGGCACGACGCCAAAACAGCGCCAGCCGGTGAATTTTTCGATCGCCTCGATGCCGTCTTCGAACAGCGAGACATCGCCGCGGAACTTGTTGATGAGGTAGCCGACGATCATGCGCCGGTCCTCCTCCGGCAGGATCAGATGGGTGCCGGCGACCGAGGCGATAACGCCGCCGCGATCGATATCGCCGACCAGGATCACCGGCACGCCGGCGCGCGTCGCAAAGCCCATATTGGCAATGTCGCGGCTCCTGAGATTGATCTCGGCCGGCGACCCGGCGCCCTCGACAATGACCAGATCGGCGCCCTCGCCGACCTTTGACCAGGAGTCCAGCACCGCATCCATCAGCCGGCCCTTCAGCGCCTGGTAGTCGCGCGCCCGCGCCTCGCCGAACACCTTGCCCTGCACGACGACTTGAGCGCCGACATCGGTCTGCGGCTTGAGCAGCACCGGGTTCATGTGGACGGTCGGCGCTGCGCCGCAGGCGATCGCCTGCAGCCATTGGGCGCGGCCGATCTCGCCGCCGCCTGAATCGCCTGGAATATCGGCGACAGCGGCGTTGTTCGACATGTTCTGCGGCTTGAACGGCCGCACTTTCAAGCCGCGCTTCTTCGCCGCGCGGCAGAGGCCGGCAACCAGCACCGTCTTGCCGACATCGGAACCCGTGCCCTGCAGCATGATCGCTTTGGCCATATCAGCCCCTGCCCTGCGCAACGGTTCCGGTGATCGTCGACTTGGCCGCCAGTGGCCCACCACGCCAGATGTAGAGCGCCAGCAGCGGCTCCCTGCCGGTGCGCATGGCGTGGCTGATATCAGGGGCATGATGGATCACCTCGCCCGCCGCTCGAAGGCGAAAACCGCCGTCGCCCATGCGCCATTCGGTGCCGCCGGTCAGCGGGATGTAGATCTCCTCCGCGACATGGTGGTGATCGGGGTAGACGATGTCGGGCCCAAGGATCAGCAGGCCGGCCGCGACCTCTTCATTGACGAAATGGCCGCGCGTGCCGAACACCTCCAGCCAGCCGTAATTGTCGATGAAAACCTTGCCGAAATCCGCCTCGCTATAGGTCTGCCCCCAGCGCAGATCGCCGCGACACTCCGCAACCAGCCGCGCCAGCGGCTTGGCGGCAGCGGGAGCGAGTTCTACGACACGGTCGAGCTGGACAAGACACGGCAGTGCATGCGGTTCGAGCGGCCGGCCTGGCATGTCCCAGCCGATCCGGGCCACGGCGTCGCGCACCAGCGCATCGTCGAACGTCTGGAGATAGGCATGGAAGCGTCCAAGCAGTTCGTCGAAATTTGTCGTCACACTTTGCTCCAAAGCGCATTCGCACACAGCCGCTGCCCAGATGGTTGGATGGAGACGATCGGGTTGCGCGGCGGCATCATTGGTCTAGATTGGACTGCGCGCAAAGCCAAAAACGACAGGCCAGCAGGCCGGAAACATCAGGGAGCACGCCATGGACGCCGCTGTCGATGCGGGCACCAGCCAGTTCGAACTCAACGAAGACCAGCGCGCCATCCAGGAGATGGCCGAGGCCTTCGCCGCCGACCGTGTGGCGCCGAACGCACTCGACTGGGATCGCAACAAATATTTCCCCGCCGATGTGATCCGCGAGACGGGCCCGCTCGGCCTTGGCGGCATCTATGTCCGCGACGACGTCGGCGGCTCAGGGCTCGGCCGGCTCGACGCCGTGCTGATCTTCGAGGCGCTTTCGCGGGCCGATCCGGCGTTTTCCGCCTTCATCTCGATCCACAACATGGCGGCATCGATGATCGACCGCTTCGGCAGCGACGAGCAGCGCCGGCGCTTCCTGCCGAAGCTGACCTCGATGGAATGGCTGGCCAGCTACTGCCTGACCGAGCCGGGTTCGGGATCCGATGCCGCGGCGCTGAAGACGCGCGCGGTCAAAAGCGGCGGCGACTATGTGCTGAACGGCGCCAAGCAGTTTATCTCCGGTGCCGGCGACAGCGACCTCTATGTCGTCATGGCGCGCACCGGCGCCGACGGGCCGAAGGGCATTTCCACCTTCGTCGTGCCGAACGATGCGCCCGGTCTTTCCTTCGGCGCCAACGAGCACAAGATGGGCTGGCACATGCAGTCGACCCGCCAGGTCGTCTTCGAGGATTGCAAGGTGCCGGCCGAAAATCTTTTGTCGGCTGAAGGCGCCGGTTTCGGCATCGCCATGGCCGGGCTCGACGGCGGCCGGTTGAACATCGCCGCCTGTTCGCTCGGCGGCGCGCAATCGGCGTTCGACAAGGCGCTCGCTTACACGGCCGAGCGCAAGGCTTTCGGCTCGAAGATCAACCAGTTCCAGGCGCTGCAGTTCAAGCTTGCCGACATGGAGACCGAATTGCAGGCAGCACGCATCTTCCTCTACACCGCCGCCTCGAAGCTCGACCGCAACGCGCCGGATGCCTCGAAATGGTCGGCGATGGCGAAGCGCTTTGTCACCGACACCGGCTTCAATGTCGCCAACGACGCCCTGCAGCTGCACGGCGGCTATGGTTATCTGCACGATTACGGCATCGAGAAGCTGGTGCGCGACCTGCGCGTCCACCAGATCCTCGAAGGCACCAACGAGATCATGCGCGTCATCATCGCACGCGGGCTGATCGGACGGTAAGGCAGTAGGCAGAAGGCAGTAGGCAGTAGGCAGTAGGCAGTAGGCAGTAGGCAGTAGGCAGTAGGCAGAAAGATGACCGGCAAGATCAATTCGTACAAGGATCTTATCGTATGGCAGCAGGCGATGGATCTGGCCGTCACCACCTACTCCCTGACCAAGGCATGGCCAAAAGAGGAATTGTATGGGTTGACCAGCCAAATCCGCCGCTCAGCAACCTCTATTCCTGCAAACATCGCGGAAGGTTACGGCCGAGACAACAGAGGCTCCTATCAGCAATTTCTCAGGATTGCCCAGGGATCGCTGAAGGAGTTCGAGACACACCTCCAGATCGCTGAACGCATTGGCCTTGCTACGCATGATCAAGCTTATCACGTGCTTTTAGCGACCGAGGGCATCGGGAAAATGCTTCGCCAACTTATTAGCAAACTTGCGCCCGAATAGGTCGCTTACTGCCTACTGCCTACTGCCTACTGCCTACTGCCTACCCAAACCACGGAGCGCCATTATGACCACCATCGCCTTCATCGGCCTCGGCAATATGGGCAATCCGATGGCCGCCAACCTGGTCAAGGCCGGGTATGCCGTGCACGGCTTCGACCTGGTGCCGGAGAACCTCGTCATCGCTAGGGAACACGGCGTCGTCATTATGGCCAACGCCGTTGCAGCGGTGAAGGACGCCGATGCGGTCATCACCATGCTGCCAGCCGGCAAGCATGTTCTGTCGGTTTACGCAGACATAGTGTCCAAGGCAAAAAAAGGCGCGCTGTTCATCGATTCCTCGACCATCGATGTCGAGTCGGCTCGAAAGGCCCATGCCATCGCCGCCAAGCACGGGTTGCTGTCGATCGACGCGCCGGTCTCCGGCGGCACGGGCGGTGCGGCGGCCGGCACGCTGACCTTCATGGCCGGCGGTTCGAAGGATGCCTTCGCCAAGGCCGAACCAATCCTCAAGCCGATGGCCGGCCGCATCGTTCATTGCGGCGACGACGGCGCCGGACAGGCGGCGAAGATCTGCAACAACATGATTTTGGGCATTTCGATGATCGGCGTTGCCGAGGCCTTCGTGCTGGCGGAAAAGCTCGGCCTGTCGCACCAGGCGCTGTTCGACGTCGCCTCGACCTCGTCCGGCCAGTGCTGGTCGCTGACCACCTATTGCCCGGTGCCCGGCCCGGTGCCGACATCGCCCGCCAACAATGGCTATAAGCCTGGCTTCGCGGCGGCACTGATGCTGAAGGACCTGAAACTGTCGCAGGAGGCCGCACAGAGCGTCGGTGCAGCAACGCCGCTCGGCGCCGAGGCAGCCCAGCTCTATGCGCTGTTCAACGCACAAGGGAATGCCGGCGCGGATTTTTCCGGCATCATTGATTTCCTCCGTGGTAACCCGGCGTAAGCTCCAAGTTCACAGGTTTTCGATCTGCCCAAAGCGGAAAGTCGGCAAATTTAGGTTTGCTTAAGCTCTTGCTAACCCTGCAGTAACGATATGCGTTTAAAACGGATTGCGAGGCGGACATCCGCCCGGCGCTCCGGATCAGGTCTCGCGTACCGGAGCCCGTAAGTTTCGCCGTTAGTTTCGCAAGTGTATTGTTGGCGAAGCGCCATGCGTATCTGGCAAAGCCGCGTTCCGATGGAGCGCGGTTTTTGCGTTTCGCATCCTCGCCTGGCGAGCGCCCATTCAAACGCCGGGCGCCCGCCCGACATGGAGCGCCCGGCGATCGCCTCCCTAATGCTTGCGCAAATCTGCTTGCGCCAGGTCGAGCGCCGTGGCGATGCGGTCGCAGGCCATGTCGATCGTCTCGCGCGTCCAGATCAGCGGCGGCGACAGGATCATCGTGTCGCCGGTGGCGCGCAGCATCATGCCCTGGGCAATCGCGTGGTCGCGAACCATCACCGCCGCGCTGCCGGCCGGCAGGAAGCGCTCCTTGGTCACCTTGTCCTTGACGATCTCGATCGCCCCCATCAGCCCGAACGAGCGCACCTCGCCGACCAGATCGTGGCCGCCGAGGCGTTCCTGCAGCGCCCTGGCGAAGTAAGGCCCGGTGTCGTTCCTCACGCGCTCGACCAGGCCTTCCCGCTCGATGATCTCGAGGTTCTTTAGCGCCACCGCGCAGGCCACAGGATGCCCGGCATAGGTGTAGCCGTGATAGAATTCGCCGCCCTTTTCGACCAGCGTCGCCGCGATGCGGTCGCCGACCAGCAGCGCCGACAGCGGCTGATAGCCAGAGGTCAGCGCCTTGGCCGTGGTGATGGTGTCGGGCTCGACATCGAAGGCTTGTGCGGCGAACCACTCGCCTGTGCGGCCATATCCGGTGATGACCTCGTCCAGCATCAGCAGGACATCGTATTTGCGGCAGATGCGCTGCACCTCCGGCCAATAGCTCATCGGCGGGATCTTCACCCCGCCTGCCCCCATCACCGGCTCGCCGATGAAGGCGGCCACCTTGTCGGCGCCGGCTTCGAGGATCGCGTCCTCGACCGCTTTTGCCGCGCGCAGGCCGAAATCATGGTCGCTTTCGCCGGGCAGTGCGAGCTCATAGGCATAGGGCATCATCACATGGACGATGTTGGGCACGGCGCCGCCGAGCTGCTTGTGCATCAAATCCATGCCGCCGAGCGAGGCGCCGGCGATGGTCGAGCCGTGGTAGCCCATCTTGCGTGAGATGATGCGGTTCTTCTCGGGCCTGCCTTCCAGCACCCAATAGTGACGGACCAGGCGCAGCGCCGTGTCGTTGGCCTCCGAACCGGACGAGCCGTAGAACACCTGGTTGATGTGCCTTGGCGCGATCTCCGCCAGCTTTTTCGACAGCAGAACCGGCGTCGGCGTCGAGCATTTGAAGAAAGAGTTGTAGTAGGGCAATTCCTTCATCTGGGCGTAGGCGGCGTCGGCCAGCTCGTCGCGGCCATAGCCGACATTGACGCACCACAGCCCAGCCATGCCGTCGAGGATTTCCGTCCCTTCGGCATCATAGATGAACGGCCCGTTGGCGTGGGTGATGATGCGCGAGCCGGTCTCGCGCATCTCTTTGTGGTCGGTGAACGGATGAAGGTGATGCGCGGCATCGATCTGCTGAAGCTGCTTCAGCGAATAATTCTGGTAGGTCATGTCTGGTCTTTCCTCTTGAACCAATCCGGCAGCTTTCGCGCCGGGGCGGATTCGTCAGAGGACAGCGGGCGGCGAATAGCCGATGCGAGCGCAGAGCCGCAACAGCTCGGCGCGTAGCGTGCGCGACGACGGCGTCACCGCCACCCCAAATGCGCAACCCGATTTCGCCAGCCGAGCCATGCATGCACCTTAGGCTGCCTCGAGCCCTCAGTTCAAGCGGTGCCGGTCAAGCGACGCCGGTCAATTGGTGCCAGTCAGGGCCCGCTGCAGGAAGACGTACTTCATCGCCGCCTGTGCGGCCTGCGGCCGCCGATCGCCGCGTCCGCCATGGCCGCCCTCGGTCTCCTCAAAGAACAGCGTCTTGCCGTGGCCGGCCGCCTGCAGCCGTGCCGCCATCTTGCGGGCATGCCCGGGATGGACGCGATCGTCGGCGGTCGAGGTCGTCAGCAACACCGGCGGATAGGCTGCATCCGTGTCTACATGCTGGTAGGGCGAATAGGCGGCGAGCCAGGCTGCCTCTTCCGGCTTCGCCGGATCGCCATACTCGGCCATCCACGACGCGCCGGGCGGCAGTTCGGTGTAGCGCAGCATATCGAGCAGCGGCACGTCGATGATCACTGCACCGAACAATTCCGGGTGCTGGGTCAGCGAGACGCCGGTCAGCAAGCCACCATTCGATCCGCCCTGGATGCCCAGCGTGGCGGGCGTAGCGATGCCGCGTTTGACCAGATCTTGCGCGACCGCGGCGAAATCGTCGAAGGCATTCTGGCGATTGGCCTTGAGCGCCGCCTGATGCCAGTTCGGGCCGAACTCGCCGCCGCCGCGGATGTTGGCCTGCACATAGGCATTGCCCTTCTCCAGCCACAGCCTGCCGCGCACGCCGGCATAGCCGGGCAGCAGCGGCACTTCGAAGCCGCCATAGCCGTAAAGCAATGTCGGCACGGGTCCATGCAAGTCGCGCCTCCTGACGACGAAGTACGGGATCATCGTGCCATCCTTCGAGCGCGCCTCGAACTGTTCGGAGACCAGGGACGATGCATCGAAACGCGCCGGCTGCGACTTCACCGTTGCCAGCCCCGCGGCGTTGTCGTCCGACCAGATGATCGAGCTCGGCGTCAGGAAATCGGTGAAGGAGAAGGAGACGCTGGAACCGAAATGCTCGGCATGGCTGATGCCGACATTGCCGTTTTCGGGCAACGCCACGGGCTTGAACTCCCAGCCGCTGTCGCTGCGCTCGCCGGCGATGACCTTGCCGCGCACATTGTCCATCAAATTGATGAACAGCCGGTCCTGCGTGCGGGCAATGCCGGCGATCGAGACGCGGTGCGCCGGCTCGAGCACGGTATCGAGGGGTCCGAATAGCCCGGTTTCGATCCAGCGCTCGAAATCGAGTGAAGAGAGCCCGTCGGGCTTACACAGCGTGCCGTCCGGCGCAGTCCACGGGGTACGCACGCCGAAGACGAGCTGGCCCTTGAACAGCGCTGTATCGGTGACGTCGTCCGGCAACGGGATGCGCCTGTTCTCGCCGGAAGGCAGCCGCAGGAAACTGTGCGAGGCGAAGAAGTCGATGGTCCGGGCGAGGAAGACATGACGCTTGTCGCTGTCGAATTCGACGGACCCGCCGGCGGCAAGATCCTGCTTCAGCGCCTCGAAGATCGGCATCGCCGCTTCCAGTGGCGTGCCGCGCCGCCAAAGCTTGACCACGCGCGGATAACCGGACTGGGTCTTGTCGTCCTCCTCGAAGGCGGCGGAAACGGTAACCGTGTCCTCGTCCAGCCAGCTAAAGCTCGATTTCGAGGCAGGAGCGCGAAAGCCGCCATCGACGAACGATCTGCTTTCGATATCGAATTCGCGCATCTCGCTGGCATCGCCGCCATCCGGCGACAGGTTGAGCAGGCAGCGGCTGAAGTCGGGGTAGAGCCGGCTGGCGCCGCTGAACACCCATTTCACCCCCTCTTTCGCCGCCAGACTGTCGAAGTCGATGATCGTCTGCCATTCCGGCTTGTCGGTCTTGTAGGAGGCGACGGTGGTGCGCCGCCAAAGGCCGAGTACGTTCGTCCGGTCCTGCCAGAAATTATAGACATAGCCGTTGATAGCGGCCCCGACGGCGATGTTATCCTCGGCTGTCATCAGGTCGAGCGCGGTCTCGAACGACATCTGATAGGACGGATCACCCTGCAGCTCCCCGACCGTAACTGCATTTTGGTGATGCACCCAGTCGAGCGCCTGCTTGCCCCTCCTGTCCTCAAGCCAGAGAAACGGGTCTTCGGCCGCCGAACCCGGCTGGCCCTTGGTATTCGATTTGGTCATGAGGTCTCCGGTTGACTCGGGTGGCGACATAGCCAAGATCGACATGGGGCCGCTTACATTCAAGTCATTCGTCAGAAACGGCGGCTTTCTGGCATTCACACCATCCGTCTTCGAATGACCGTTACAACTGCCAGCGCCAGGCAAATGGCACCGAGCGTCATTGGCAGGCCGCCGGCGCCAACAACACCCATGGCGCTGCCCGCCAGCGGCGGCACGGCGATGCCGCCGACGCCCCACATCAGCGAGAAGGCGGCGTTGCCGGCGACCAGTGCCGAGCCGGTGAACCGCTCGCCGAGTTCAATGATCGACATCGTGTAAATGCCGTAGGAAACCGCGCCCCAGATGAAGACGCACGGCCAGATCAGCGGCGTCTCGATGAGAACCGGCAACAGAACGCATCCGAGCACCGTCATCGAAACACAGATGAACCGCACCAGCCGCGCCGTCAGCCGTTCCGCCAGCAGGCCGAGCGGCACCTGCATAGCGATGTTGCCGGCGATCATCACCGACAGCAGCGCCGACATGCGCGCTTCCGCAATGCCATAATGTGTTCCGTAGACCGGCAGCAAGGCGAGCACCGCCTGTTCGAAACCGGCGGCCACGATCACCGCCGATAACAGCAGCCACGCCTGCGGCACGAACCCCAGCACCGAAACGCGGTGCCCGCTCTCGTCGACCTTGGGCAGCCGTGCCAGCACCGAGGCGAGGCAGGCGCCGCAAAACAGGAATGCGGCGATGCCGACGAGAAACGGCGGCCATCCCTCGGTGCCGACCGCAAGCAGGCACAGCGGCCCCGCCGCAAAGCCCGCCGAAATGATGGTCGAATAGATGCCCATGACGCGGCCGCGGCGTGCCGCCGGCGCCAGTGCGATCACCCAGACTTCGCTCAGCACGTAGAGCGGGTTGGTGACGGCGCCGATCAAAAAGCGCAGAGGAAACCACAGATAGACATTTTGCGTCCAGCCGATCAGCGCCAGCACCAGCGCGGAAAGTGCCGCGCAAGTAAGCGCGGTGCGCCCTGCCCCGAAACGCCGTGCCAGCGCCGGAACCAGCGGCGACGAGACGATGAAGCCGATCGGCGTCATTGCCGCCGACAGGCCGATCATGGCCGGCGAGACGCCCTGGCGCTGCAGGATGAAGCTCAACAGCGGATAGCTCAGCCCTTGCGCGATGGCGAACACCGAGACGGTGGCGATCACGCCGGTGATCGCCGCCCATTGCACTGTCTCGCCGCTGTCCTGTTTCGCCCGGTCCATGATGCAGGACTAGCGTTTCGCTTTCATCGCGGTAAGCACCGGCAACGAAAACCGCTTGCGCCAGCCGGAAGAGATAAGAGCCTGACGATCCCTCCGGCTGCCCTTCAGGCATGTCGCTTCCCTCGTCCTAGTGGTCGCCGCCTCCGCAATGGCTGGCCGGCCGGCAGTCCATTATGCCGCCGCATTGCCGCAGCGTACGAGGACTATCATGACCGCCGCCCTTCAGCCCGCCGAACCTGCATTGGCAAACGACCGCGCCCGTCGCGGCGGCCGCGCGGGAAAGCGTGCCGGCGGATCGGCGGCGTTCGAGCAGCCGCCGTTTCGGCAGTTGAAGAACCCGCTGGCGCCGACCCGGCTGGTTTCCGACGACGAGCTGGAATCTATCCACCTCGCCTCTCTGCGCGTGCTGCGGGAAATCGGCGTCGACGTGCTGCATGACGAAGCCCGGCGCATTATGAAGGCGCATGGCGCCGATGTCCGCGAAGGCAGCGAGCGGGTGCGCTTCGACAGTGACATGATCCTGGAACTGGTTGCGCACTGCCCGCCGGAATTCACCATCCACGCCCGCAACCCGGCGCACAACGTGCGCTTCGGCGGCGATAATCTGATCATCTCGATGATGGCGTCGGCGCCCAATTGCTCCGACGTCGACCGCGGCCGCCGGCCGGGCAACCAGCAGGACTACCGCAACTTCCTCAAGCTTGCGCAGATGCACAACATATTGAACTGCACGGGCGGCTATCCGGTCGAGCCGATCGACATCCATCCGTCCGTCCGCCACCTTGAATGCATTCGTGACCTCGCCACGCTGACCGACAAGATGTTCCACATCTATTCGCTCGGCAAGGAGCGCAACGTCGACGGCATCGAGATCACCAGGATCGCACGTGGCATCAGCCATGAGCAGTTGCTTGCAGAGCCGTCGGTATTCACCATCATCAACACCAATTCGCCGCTCAAGCTCGACGTGCCGATGATGGAAGGCATCATCCAGATGTCGAGCAAGGGCCAGGTGGTCATCGTGACGCCGTTCACCCTGTCCGGCGCTATGGCGCCGGTGACGATTGCCGGCGCGCTGGTGCAACAGAATGCCGAGGCGCTGTCAGGCATCGCCTTCGCGCAGATGGTGCGCAAGGGCGCGCCTGTCGGCTACGGCGGCTTCACCTCGAATGTCGACATGAAGTCCGGCGCGCCGGCCTTCGGCACGCCGGAATATATGAAGGCGCAGCTGGTCGGCGGGCAGCTCGCCCGCCGCTACAATATCCCCTACCGCACCTCCAACACCTGCGCCGCCAACACGGTGGATGCGCAGGCCGCCTATGAAAGCGTGTTCTCACTGTGGGGCGCCATCCAGGGCGGCGGCAATCTGATGATGCATGCGGCCGGCTGGCTCGAAGGCGGCCTGCGCTGCTCCTACGAGAAGACCATCCTCGATATAGACCTGTTGCAGATGGTCGCCGAGTTCCTGACGCCGCTCGATCTTTCCGAGGAAGCGCTCGGTTTCGACGCCATACAGTCGGTCGGCCCCGGCGGCCATTTCTTCGGCACCCAGCACACGCAGGACCGCTACAAGACCGCGTTCTATGCGCCTATTATCTCGGACTGGCGCAATTTCGAGAGTTGGGCGGAGGCCGGGTCGCCGACGGCGCTCGAAAAGGCCAATCGCGTCTGGAAGGAACGGCTGGCCTCCTATGAAGAGCCTTACATGGATCCGGCAATCCGGGAGGAGCTCAACGCCTTCGTCGACAAGCGCCGGGCCGAAGGCGGCGCGCCGACCGATTTCTGATCATCTGATGAGTAGTCGACCCCCACTCCGTCTTGATGGCAGGCTGGCCGGAAACATCGCTGTATCCGATCTCCGCTTTGTTTTCGCGCCCCGCTCACTCGATTCAATCTCTTCAAAAACGGATCTATCTTCATGAAATCTCATTCAAAAGCGGTTGTCATCGGCGGCGGGGTCGTTGGCTGCTCGGTGCTCTATCATCTGGCCAAGGCTGGCTGGACCGACATCATGCTGATCGAGCGTTCGGAGCTCACTTCCGGCTCGTCCTGGCATGCGGCGGGCGGCTTCCATACGCTGAACGGCGATCCCAACGTCGCCAAGCTGCAGGCCTATACGGTGCAGCTTTACAAGGAGATCGAGGAGATTTCCGGCCAATCCTGCTCGCTGCACCTGACCGGCGGCGTGATGATGGCCGACACGCCCGAGCGCATGGACTTTTTGCGGCTCGCCCACGCCAAGGGCCGCTATCTCGGCATGGACACCGAACTGATCACGCCGTCCGAAGCCAAGGCGATGTTCCCGCTGATGGACGAGACGAATTTCGTCGGCGCCATGTGGGATCCAGTCGAGGGCCATCTCGACCCTTCCGGCACCACCCATGCGTATGCCAAGGCCGCCAGGAAGCTAGGCGCCGAGATCGTACTGCGCAACCGCGTCGTGGAACTGACGCAGGAGGTCGACGGCACCTGGAACGTCGTCACTGAGCAAGGCACGGTCAAAGCCGAGCATGTGGTCAACTGCGGCGGCCTGTGGGCGCGCGAGATCGGCCGCATGGTCGGCGTCGAACTGCCGGTGCTGGCCATGGAGCACATGTATCTCCTGACCGAGCCGATGCCGGAGGTCGAGGAATTCAACAAGTCGACCGGCCGCGAGATGATTGGCGTGCTCGATTTCAAGGGCGAGATCTATACCCGCCAGGAACGCAACGGCATCCTGCTCGGCACCTATGAAAAGGCCTGCAAGCCGTGGTCGCCGGTCAACACGCCGTGGGATTTCGGCCACGAGCTGCTGCAGCCCGACATCGACCGCATCGCGCCGTCGCTCGAGATCGGCTTCAAGCATTTCCCCGGCATCGAAAAGGCCGGCATCAAGCAGATCATCAACGGCCCCTTCACCTTCGCGCTGGACGGCAACCCGCTGGTCGGCCCGGTGCAGGGCCTGACCAATTTCTGGTGCGCCTGCGCCGTCATGGCCGGCTTCAGCCAGGGCGGCGGCGTCGGCCTGGCGCTGTCGAACTGGATGGTCCATGGCGACCCCGGCTTCGACGTCTGGGGCATGGACGTTGCGCGCTTCGGCGAATGGGCAACGCTGCGCTATACCAACGCAAAGGTCCGCGAAAATTATTCGCGCCGTTTCTCCATCCGCTTTCCCAACGAGGAATTACCGGCGGCAAGACCAGCGCAGACGACCCCGCTTTACGACACCATGCTCGCCAACAACGCCGTCATGGGCGACAGCTGGGGTCTCGAAACCCCGCTCTGGTTCGCGCCGAGAGGCTCGGAGCCGAAGGACGTCGTGTCCTTCCACCGCTCCAATGATTTCCGCCCGATCGGCGAGGAGGTGCGCGCCACCCGCGAGAGGGTCGGCATCACCGAGATCGCCAACTTCGCCAAATACGAAGTCTCCGGGCCAGGGGCCGAGGACTTCCTCAACCGTCTGATGACCAATCGCATGCCGAAGACCGGCCGCATCGTGCTGACGCCCATGCTGAACGAGTTCGGCCGGCTGATCGGCGACTTCACCATCGCCAAGGCGGGCCCAAGGGGTGGGGAAGAACGCTTCATGATCTGGGGTTCTTCGGCAGCGCAAAAATACCACATGCGCTGGTTCGAGAAGCATCTGCCAAAGGATGGAAGCATCCGCATCCACCGCTTCGACCAGACGCTGGTCGGGTTGTCGATCGCCGGGCCGAAATCCCGCGACCTGCTGCAGAAACTGGTCGATGTCGACATCTCGACCAAGGCCTTCCGCTTCATGGATTTCCGCGAGATGGCGGTCGGCGGCGCGCCTTGCATGGTCAATCGCATCACCTACACCGGCGACCTCGGCTACGAGATCTGGATGGCGCCTGCCTACCAGCGCCTGGTCTACAAGGCAATCAAGGAGGCTGGCGAAGAGTTTGGGCTTGTCGATTTCGGCATGCGGGCTTTGCTCTCTATGCGCCTTGAGAAGAACTTCCCGACCTGGTTCCGCGAGTTACGTCCGATCTACGGACCGTTCGAAGGCTCGATGAACCGCTTCATCAAGCTAGAGAAGAACGACTTCATCGGCCGGGAAGCAGCGGCCAAGGAACAGGCAGAAGGGCCGAAACTGCGCCGTGTCTCCTTCATCGTCGATGCCGCAGATGCAGACGTCATGGGCGACGAGCCGATCTGGGCCAAGGTCGGCGGCAAGGATTACGGCACCGTGGAAAAGCCGCATGGCTATGGCGCGCCGCGCTTCGACGCGGGCGGCAAGGAAGTGCGCGGCTCGAACGCCGCCGAAGGAGGCGCGTCTGCCGTGCGCGGCATTGTCGACGGCGACTGGCGGGTGGTCGGCTGGGTCACCTCCGGCGGCTATGCGCATTATGTCGAGAAGTCGATGGCGCAAGGCTATGTACCGGCAGCGCTTGCCGAGAACGAGAGCGCCGGGCTGTTCGAGATCGAAATCCTCGGGCAACGGCGGCCGGCACGCATCAATGTCGAGCCGCCCTTCGACCCGAGCGGCGAAAAGATGAGGACGTAGGCGCAGCCAGCCGGTCGCATTGTGCGGAGCATACTCTTCATGCTAGCGCAGCCGGCAACACTCTGCTGGCAAGGGCGATGAGATTTCATTGAAGTACAATCTGAGATGGGCCGAGTGGCTGGCCGAGGGACGGATCGGCCCCTTCCCGGCGGCGATCGTCATGGTCGCGGCTTACTTTGCCTTGCAGACCATCATACTGTCCCTGTTGAGCTCTTGGGCGGGAACCGGCGTCGGCATCGATGATGCGGAGCAGCTGATCTATGTTCCGTATCTCTGGGCTGGATATGGCGGCTCGCAACCACCCCTGTACACCTGGATCAACTGGCTGGCCGCGCATGTTTTCGGCACCAGTATCTTCACGCTGAAGCTCGTCAAATACTCCGTGCTGTTCCTTGCCGCCTGCAGCGTGTTCGCCGCCATGCGGCGGTTCGGCTACACCAAAGCGACAGCGGCGGCGGCCATGTTCGGCCTGTTTACGATCCCGCAGATCGTCTGGGAATCGCAGCGCGCCTTGTCGCATTCCGTCGCCGTCGTCGGCTTCTGCTCGCTGCTCCTGCTGGCCATGGCCTATCTTCTCGAGCGGCGAAGCATGATCGCCTATGCGGCGTTTGGCCTGGCCACCGCGGCGGCAATTCTTGCCAAATATAATGATGTCTTCCTCGTGGTGGCCCTTGTTGCGGCCGTGCTGTCGCTGCGCGAATGGCGCAGCGCGATCCTCGATCCGAAGTTCGCCATCAGCATAGCGGTCGCGATATTGGTGCTGGCGCCAACCACCTATTGGAGCCTCATGCATCCCGCCGATTTATTGTCGAGAGGCGAAAAGTTCGGAATAGACGCGCAACAAGGGCGCGTGGCGGCGGCCTTTGTCGGCGCCGGCAAGTTTATCATGGGCACCTTCAATTTCGCGGTCTTGCCCGTGCTCGTTTCCGCCCTGGCTTTCTGGCTGGCGAAGTTCCGTTTCTCGGAGCGGCATCCGGAAGGTCCGGCCCGGGAAATTCTGTTGTGGCGTACCTTGGCGCTCGGCTTGGCCATGCTGGCAATACTTGTACTTGCCACCGGCGTGACGGTGGTCAAGGACCGCTGGCTGCTGCCCGTCCTGTTCATGTTGCCGCTGGCCATCGTCGCCACTATGGAACGGCTGGCGCCGCGCGGCAGGAATGCGCAGCTCCTGGTGATCGCGGCTGGAGCGATCATCGCCGTGCTGCTCGCGCCCGCCACCTGGTACGTCCAGGTAAACGGGACCAGTGGCCTCTCGCGGATGATCCGCGTGGATTACCCCGCCCTCTATCGCCAACTGACTGCGGACGGACCGGTCAAAACCGCAATATCTGATGGTGCATGGGTCGGAAACCTGCGGCTGGTCGACGAAAAACTGGTCGCACTTGACCAGGAAGTGCCTAATTTCGAAACGCTGATGAAGGAGCCGGCCGTACTCGTCTGGCTTGACCGCGACGATCCGCGGCCGGTCATTTTGGAGCAGCTCAAAGCGGCCGGCTATGAGCCGGACGGCCAACCACGGCAAATGATGGTTCCGCTGTTGCGCGGCACCGGCAAGTCCGCCCGGGCCGGCGCCTATGTAAGATTGAAGAGAATGGCGGTGGGAGAAGCCACGGCGCCTAAGGAAGGCGTTAGCGGAGGACCCGAGGGTGGACAGGAACCCGACTGACCGGCCCCGTCATCACCGCAAGATCATGCCGTTCGAGCCCGACGGCTCGAATGATGTGCTGCACAAAAAATCGCGGCTGAAGGCCGCTGAACTCAACCAGCATGCGCTGGGCTATGGAGCGCTGGCGGAAGCCGAATGGCAGGCGGCGGGCATTGCTGCTCCTGACCTGCCCGCCATGCGCCGATACCGGCTCGAGCGCATCCGCGCCGAGCTGAAGCGCCGCGACTATGCGGGAGCCCTGCTCTACGATCCGGTCAACATCCGCTATGCCACCGACGCAACCAACATGCAGCTCTGGGTCGCACACAATCGGACCAGGCATTGTTTCGTTGCCACCGATGGCCCGGTGGTGCTGTTCGACTATTTCTCCTGCGAGCACCTTTCCGATCATTCCGGCGTCGTCGACGAGGTGCGGCCGGCGGTGTCGTGGGCTTATCTGTACAGCGGCGAGCTGACCGGTCAAAAAGTCCGCCGCTGGGCAGCCGGCATCGCCGACCTGGTATTGAAACATGGCGGCGGCAATCGCCGCATCGCCGTCGACCACATCAATCCCGAGGGCATCGAAGAGCTCGCCCGCCTCGGCATCTCGACCGGCAATGGCGAGGCGGTGATGGAAAATGCGCGGCTGATCAAATCGCCCGACGAAATCCTTGCCATGCGCCGGGCGATCGCCGCTTGCGAGGCGGCAATGGGCGAGATGGAGAAGGCGCTGAGGCCTGGCATCTCCGAGAACGAATTGTGGGCCGAACTCCATCGCGGCAACATCGCGCGCGGCGGCGAATGGATCGAAACCCGGCTCCTGTCGTCGGGCCCGCGCACCAATCCATGGTTCCAGGAGTGTTCGTCGCGGACGATCGAGGCCGGCGAGCTCGTCGCTTTCGACACCGACCTGATCGGTCCTTACGGCTTCTGCGCCGACCTTTCGCGCACCTGGCTTTGCGGTGATGCGCCGCCGTCGCAGGAGCAGCGCGACCTGTTCCGCATCGCCGCCGACCAGATCGCCCACAACACCGAGCTGATGCGGCCGGGCATATCGTTCCGCGACCTCGTCGAGGGCTCGTCAGTGCCACCGGGAGACTGCTTCCCGGCCCGTTACGGGGTGCTCTATCACGGCGTCGGCCTTGCCGACGAATACCCGACTTTGCCGCATGCTAGCGACTGGACCGACGACACACCGGACGGAGTGCTCGAACCTGGCATGGTGCTGTGCGTCGAGAGCTATATCGGTCGGCTTGGCGGCTACGAAGGCGTCAAGATCGAAGAACAGATCCTGATCACTGAAACCGGCAACGAGAAGCTTTCGACCTACCCGCTCGACAATCGGCTGCTTGGCGGCTGAGCGACGCTAATGCATGTCGCGCAAAAGTGTGCAGCGGCTTTGCGATAACGACATGCATAAAACAAGAATCTAAAGCGCGTCGCATGAGGCCGACCGAACGCGACGCGCTTTACGTGAGCGCCGCGATCGCCTCGCGCATCGCAGCGACGATCGTTTCCGGCGTCGTCCTGGCCGTGATGAACGGCAAGCCTTTGCGCCGCCTTGTCCAGCCGACGACCGTCACCTTCTGCGCCGCCGGCTCGAAACTCTGCGCCAGCGCCCAGCTCTCGCAATCGATCGCCGCGACGTCCGCCCTGCCCTCGGCAACGGCAACGATCGAAGCACGGTGCCCACAGCTTTCGCTCAGCGCGGAAAAGATATCCAGACTCTCGCCCAATGCTTGCAGGTCGCGGGCTGGCGCGATGATGCCCGACATGGAATCGAGGCTGTTGAAGGTGAAGCGCTTGCTGCGAAGCTGATCGAGCGGAATGACGGCACCGCCGTCGGCCGGCGCCCTTGCCGGCGGTGCCTCGCCCGCCCTCATGACGATGGCGCTCGAATAGAGTTCGCCCTGTCCACCTTCGAAGGCGTCGTAACGCGGCTGGCCGACGAGTTGGACACGCTGCGACAGGCCGAGTTCCATCGGTCCCCAGCAGGTTTGCGCAAAGAGCAGCGCCGGATGCAGCCAGAGCTGGTGAAAATCCAGTTCGTCCGGCGGCAATGTCGCCGGATCGGGCGCGATGGGTTTTCCCTGATCGTCGCGAATACCGCCAGGCACGGGGGGCAAATCGCCGGTGCGGCGGATGATCGTCTCCGGCGCATCGATGCCTTTTTGTCTGAAAGCATCGCGCAGCCGCGCCCATTGCGCGTCGACATCGTCCCGCGCTTCCGGCCAGTCGTACATCGGCAAAGCCGCAATGAATTCGCTCATGCCGGGATTTGACCGTTATGCGGGGAAATTGGCAAGGTCAGGAAAGCGTCGTCCGCGCGGCACCGCCTGCAACAACGCAAGAATCATTCTTTCGGCGGCTCGGCGGGTACCGGTGCGCTGCCAAGCCCATTGAGGCTGCGTGCCCTGACGCGCGGCTTGAATGCGCGTCCTGGTTCCGGCATGCGCCGCAGCACGGGATGGACGACCGGCTCCTTCGCCTTGAAGGCATAGGCCTTGAGCAGCGCGAAATAGTTCGGATAGGCGTAGCCATTGTTCATCCGCAGCCATTCGTCGCGGCGGTCGCGAAACACCTTCGGCAGCCTGTACCAGGCCACCGTCGGGCTCTTGTGATGGACGAAATGCAGATTGTTGTTGAGGAACAGGAAGGACAGCGGCGAGCGCTCGACGATGATCGTGCGGCCTTCCGGATGTTCAGACCATTGGTGCTCGGCGTAGGTGCGGATCGAAATCAGCGACTGCCCAAGCCACACCGGCACCAGTATGTAGAGCCATAACGGCATGCCGAAGCCGAACTGCACGACAGGCAGCACCACGACGAGGCCGATCGCATGCAGCAGCCATGCCTTGCGGATGGACTTGTCGCCCGCGGCAACCTGCCTGGCGTCGTCGATGAAAAAGCCGATGCAGGAAAGCCACGGGCCTAGCACCAAACGCCCGATCATCGTGTTGTTGACCTTCAGCAGGAATTTCATCGCCGACGGCAGCTCCTCGTGCTGCCAGAGAGCCTTGTAATAGCTTTCGGGATCATCGAGCGGATCGGTCAGGCGCTCGTCTGCATGGTGGCGCAGGTGAATGGTCTTGAACCGGCGAAACGGCCAGACAAGGCCAATCGGCAGGAACACAAAGGCTTCGTTGAGCCGCGCATTCCGGGTTGGGTGGCCGTGCAGGACCTCGTGCATCAGCGAGGATTGCAGCGCCGCAATCAGGGTCAGAAAGGCGAGTGCCAGCAGCGGGTAAGAGGGCCAGAGCAGGAAGCCGGTAGCGAGCCAGCCGCCGTAGCAGAGAAGTGCGAGAAATACGGTCGGCCATTCGATGGTCGCTGCGCCGTGTCGCCTGTTGCCCATGCTCGTCATGCTATCGACCACTGCCTTCCAGTCGCCGGAACCCGTTTGATTCCTGACAACATTGTGTCAGGAGCGTTGCGTCGGCGCAACGCGATAAAGCGCACAACCTGTTGCGATTGCGCATTTTCAGCTGCATATGTTATGTATTGTAAACAACCAACAGGATTCATTTACGCCTGAAGCCCGCGTTCGCGGCTTTCAGCGCAAATTTTTCCTCCTATTGAATGGGGCGGCGATTTGGACAAGCGCAACCTGTCGACGATCTTTCGCGAGCGCCTGAAAATGCTCTTGACAAGGTCCGATTTGAACCAATCAGCCTTCGCCGCCGCGGTTGGCATCGACCGTTCGGCACTGTCGCAGCTGCTCTCCGGCGCCTCGACCCGCCTTCCCCGCGCCGAAACGCTGCTCAACATCGCCGCCGAATTCAAAGTCTCGCTCGACTGGCTGCTCGGCCTCAGCCACGACGAGGGTGTTACCGGCGAAATCCGCGAGAGCCTTGAGATCGAGGAGGCGCCGGACGGCTTCGACCGCACGCTGCTGGCTCGCTGGCATGCCGAGGCGGCGGGAACGAAAATCCGCTACGTGCCGGCCGGCATTCCCGATCTTCTGCGCACCGAGGCGCTTGTCGACTACGAAGCCGTCATCGCCAACAAGAGCCGCGAGGCACAGGCCGGCGAAACGCAGTACCGCATCGACTACAACCGACGGCCCGAAACCGACATGGAAGTCTGTATGCCGCGCCACACGCTGGAGATCTTCGCGCGCGGGCTGGGCGTGTGGGACCGCTTTCCGGAGGCCGACCGCCACCAGCAGCTCCTGCACATGGCGACGCTGCTCGACGACCTCTATCCCACCTTCCGCCTGTTTCTCTATGACGGGCGGATGCGCTATTCGATCCCCTACACCATCTTCGGGCCCTATCGCGCCGCCATTTACGTCGGCGACATGTATCTGGTTCTGAACGCCACGCAGCCGATCCGCATCCTGACCAGCCATTTCGACAATCTGATCCGTGCCGCGGACGTCAACGCGCATGAAGCGGCCAGCTTCACACGAAAGCTGGCGGAGATGCGATTTTGACCGGTTGCTCTACGTGCCGACATTGACGGCACATAAAGAATTCTTTATATCCTTATCTCAGTTATTCTTCCGGGAAGGCGTATTTCACATGACCAATCCGATCAACGCTCTGCTTGCCGAAAAGGGCGTCCTGCTCGCCGATGGCGCCACCGGCACGAATCTGTTCGCCATGGGCCTTGAGGCCGGAGAGGCTCCCGAGCTCTTGAACGAGACCGCGCCCGACACCATCACCAGCCTGCACCAGAACTTTGTCGATGCCGGCGCCGACATCATCCTGACCAACTCTTTTGGCGGCACCCGCCATCGGCTCAAGCTGCACCACGCGCAGGACCGGGTCTATGCGCTGAACAAGCGCGCGGCCGAGATCGCAAGCGCCGTCGCCGGCAACGCCGGCCGCAAGGTGATCGTGGCCGGCTCCGTCGGCCCGACCGGCGAGCTGCTGGTGCCGCTCGGCGCCATGACCTATGACGAGGCGGTCGAAGCCTTTGCCGAGCAGATTGAGGGGCTGAAGGCCGGCGGCGCCGAAGTCGCCTGGATCGAAACCATGTCGGCGCCTGACGAAATCCGCGCCGCCGCCGAAGCCGCCATCCGCGTCGGCCTGCCCTATACCTATACCGGCTCCTTCGACACCGCCGGCCGCACCATGATGGGACTGCTGCCGAAGGACATCCACGGCGTCGTCGATGGCCTGTCGCAGACACCGCTCGGTGTCGGCGCCAATTGCGGTGTCGGCGCCTCCGACATTCTCGCGTCGCTGCTCGACATGACCGAGGCGAAGCCGGAAGCAACGGTGATCGTCAAGGGCAATTGCGGCATTCCCGAATTTCGCGGTGCCGAGATCTACTATTCCGGCACACCCGAGCTGATGGCCGACTATGTGCGCCTCGCCGTCGATGCAGGCGCCAAAATCGTCGGCGGCTGCTGCGGCACCTCGTTCCAGCACCTCGCCGCAATGCGCAAGGCGCTCGATGCGCACACCAAGTCGGATCGCCCGACCGTCGAGCAGATCGTCGAACGCATCGGCCCGATGCGCAACAAGCAGGCTACGGTCAATGTCGCCGAGACCAGCGAAGCCCGCCGCGAGCGGCGCCGCGGACGCGCCTGACGCTTTCGTCTGCGACATGGTCCGCGCGAAGCGGTGCGGCCGCGAAAAAAGGCCGGCAAGGTTTCCCTCGCCGGCCTGCCTCACTCGCCCGTAGGCCGGCTCCCCCTATCAGAACGATCCCATCTGAAAGAAACCGGCCGTCATTGCCACTACCGGTTACCGCCGAGCGCCGAGGCAAGGCGCACAAGCGAGAGGAACTCGGACCGGTATCCAAACGGATCGGCTCCTCTGGCGGCGGTGGCAATCTGCATGATCTTGTCGTAGCCGAACTTCGCGGTAGCATCCTCGTCGCGCAGCTTCTGGCCGAAGGCAGCAACGGCAACAGAGAAACGCTGGTCGGTGCTGGCCTGGTCGAACGACGCCACCTCATTGGCTGACGTTACCGGCGTGGTGATCAGCTTCGAGGTGTCCTCGTTCGGCAGCTTGTAGCGGATCTTGACGAAAGCATATTCGTCGGCATTGGCGACACCGCCATTGTTCACCGAGGCCTGGCCGTAGCGCAACTGGTCGATCTGTTCGCCGCCGCTGCCCTTAGGCGTGATCTCGTAGATCGCGGTGACTGAATGACCTGAGCCGATCTCGCCGGCATCGACCCGGTCATTGTTGAAATCCTCTCGATTCAAGGCGCGGGTTTCGTAGCCAATCAGCCGGTACTCCGAGACCTTGTTCGGGTTGAACTCGACCTGGATCTTCACGTCCTTGGCGATGGTGAACAGTGTCGAGGAGGCATCCTCGACCAGCACCTTCTCGGCCTCCGCCAATGTATCGATGTAGGCAGCAGTGCCATTGCCGTTCTGGGCGATGGTCTGCATCATCTGGTCGTTCAGATTGTCGCGGCCGAAGCCGAACACCGACAGGAATACGCCTGTCTTGCGCTCCTTTTCGATCAGCCGCTTCAGGTCGTCGTCGTCGGTCTGGCCGACATTGAAGTCGCCATCGGTGGCGAGCATCACCCGATTGATGCCGTCCTTGACGAAGGATTTCTGCGCCAGCCTGTAGGCTTCCTTGATGCCGGCCTCGCCTGCCGTCGAGCCGCCGGATGTCAGATTGTCGATGGCAGCGAGGATCTTGTCCTTTTCCGAAGCCTTGGTGGGCTCCAGCACGGTACCGGCATCGCCCGCATAGGTGACGATCGAGACGGTGTCGTCAGGTCTCAGCTTGTTGACCAGCAGTCGGAAGGCCGACTGCAGGAGCGGAAGCTTGTCCTGCTCGTTCATCGACCCCGACACATCGATCAGGAAGACCAGATTGGCCCTGGGCTGCTCGGCCGGCTTCACGTCGAAACCCTTGATGGCGACATGCATCAGCCTGGTGTGTTCGTTCCACGGCGTCGGCATGACGCTGACGGTCGAGTTGAACGGCGTCGAGGCGGAGTCCGGGCCTTTCCAGTCATAGGGGAAGTAGTTGACCATCTCCTCGACGCGAACCGTGTCGGCCTGCGGGATAAAGCCTTCCTTCAGCGAGCGCCGGACGAAGGAATAGGAAGCGGTGTCGACATCGATCGAGAAGGTCGAGACCGGGTCTTCAAGTGCGGCATGCACCGGGTTGGTCTTGAAATTCTCGACGCGGTCGCGGTTTTCCTCTTGCGGCAGCATCTGGTCGGCCGGCGCAGCGGCGGGCTGCTGTGCCATCAGCTTGGGCTCGGCAACCGTGCCAGGCATGCGGCCGACCCGCGCGCCGCCATCGGCTGAAGGGGCCGCGGAGCTTGCGTCGCCGTTCAACGCAAGCTCGCTGCTCGGCTGCGGTTCGGGTGCATTGCGGCTGAGCACATCCTGCTGCGTCAGCCCGCCGACTGCGGTCGATTCCGCCTTCGGCGGCGATGTCGGCGCCACAAGCGCCTCGCCGGTGTCGCGGCTTTCACTGTCGGCGTCCGCCTTCTTCTGCTTGTCCGCTTCGGCAACGACCGGCGGTTTGACGGTCGTCGGCTTGTCAGCCAGCGTTTCGGTGATCTTATCCCTGCCGAATTCGGGCCCGCCGAATTTGGATTCCCCCAGCATGTAAATGGTAGCGTATCCGGCGATCGGCAGGGCAACGAGCCCGGCAATGGCCGGCGTGGCGAAGAGTTTCTTTTGCATGATTTCGCTCCAGAGCCTTTGTGCTCGCTCTGTGAGACGAACCCCGCCTGCCGATCCTTGGGCGGCAGGCAAAGTTTTTTCTTCCATGTCATAGGCGCGCAGCGCGGCCTGGAGGGCACGCGCCTTTGCGTCCGCGTCCGGCGCCGGTGCTGCGATGTCGCGCAGTCTGTTCAGTTCGTTGTCGTCGACCATGGTCACACTTCCCCGGCTGAACGCATCAGCGTCTTCAACCGTTTCTTCGCTTCATGGATGTGCCAGGAAACCGTCGTCTCCGAGATCGCCATCGCCTCGGCGGCGGCTGCGTGGCTCAGCCCTTCGCCATAGACCAGCAGCACCGCGTCGCGCTGCTTGTCCGGCAGCTTGCGTACCGCTGCCCAGAGCGCCTCGGCCGGGTCTTCCGGCTCGGCCGAGATTTCCCCCGAAATCAGCGCATAGGCGCCATAGGCCTCGGTCTTGACCGTCTCGCGGGCGGTCTTGCGCATCATGTCGCGCGCCGCATTCAGCGTCATGGTGTAGAGCCACGTCGTGAAGGCACCGCTGCCGTGATAGTCGCGGATCGCCCGCCCGAGCCGGACGCAGACTTCCTGGGCGATATCCTCGGCGTCGGCCTTTTTCCCGCACCAGCGATAGGCGGCGCGATAGACGAAACCATAGTGCCTTTCGAGCAACTTGCCGAAAGCACCCCGGTCTCCGCCCTTCGCCCGTCCGATCAGTTCGGCGTCGGAGGCTTCGCTTTCGTCCAGCATCATCGCCATCATTTGCCTGTTGGACGAAGGCTAATGGCGGTTCCTTGGGGCGATGGAAAGAATTTTTTGGCGGGCGGTCACGTCGTAATGGTTGGCGTGCCTTGGCCGAGCGTCTCCGCAAACAGCATCGTCAGCCGCTTCCAGTGGCGTTCGGCGCCGGCTGCATCGAAGGCACTATGGTCCGGCATGCACCAGCCATGCGCCATGCCGGCATAGTTCTCTATGACATGATCGACCTCGGCGGCGCGCAGTGTTTCGGCCAGCCGCGCCGATTGCTCCGGCGGAAAGCTGCGGTCGACACCGGCGGTGCCGATATAGACCCTTGCCTTGAGTGAGGCGGCCTTCCGGTGCGGACTGTCGGCGGCGTCACCGGCCAGATTGCCACCGTGGAAACTGGCAGCAGCGGCGATGCGGTCGGAATAGCTGGCCGCCGCGTTCAGCGCCCGCGCTCCGCCCATGCAGTAGCCGACAATGCCGACCGGCCCGGTCAGGCCTTGCGCAGCGAGCGCATCGAGGAACGCGCCGCTGTCGCGGATCGTCATCTCCTGGGTCGTGCCGCCGACGAGACCTGTGATTGCGGCCTTGCTCCTCTCGTCACTGAACGCAGTCTTGGCTTCGAAAGGGCCGTAGGGCGCGTTGCGGTAAAAAAGGTCCGGCACCAGCACCGCATAGCCTTCGTCGGTAAGCCTTTCCGCCATCTGGTCGAGCGCCGGTCGCGGGCCAAAAGCGTCCATGTAGAGGATGATCGCTGCCTTGGCTGGGGCTGCCGAGCGGAACAGCCCGGCTTTGGCCATGCCGTCACTCGTCTTGATCTGGATCGCTTGCTTGGCCATCGCCCGCTCCGTTGACGTGTCGTGCGATAGATATCCGCGCTGACCGTCGCCGCAAGCTGTAATGAGGCGATCTGCTTCAAGATTTCGTGCGGCATTCGGCGACGCTACAGACGCGCGAATGCTGCCATGTGAAAGGCCTGAACCTCGGCCGGATAGCGATAATCGGTGCCGTAAGGACAGGCGTTGCGATCAAGGCAGCCGCCGGTCCGGCAGGGCGCGCCGTTTTGCCCGCGCACATGGGCCAGACAGGTTTCATGTGCAAAACCATTCGCAGAATAAGCCTCGACCGGACAGGATTTCAGGCAAGGTTTTTCGGCACATGTGTCGCAAAGGTGAATCACGTCGCGGGGTTCTTGGAGCGCAATTTCGTCTTCGAACAGCAGCGCGCCGCGATAGGCATGCCAGAGCCCATATTGCGGATGCATGAGAACGCCGAGCGGCGACGGCTTCAGCCCCTCCGCACGCATCGCCCATTGCTGGAATGGCAGATAAGGCCTGTCGGACGGCGACACCGCGCGTGCCCCGAATCTTTCGGCCACCGCGCCGATCACTTCGCGAGACCATCTGTCGAGCGGATCGTCGATCGGCTGTGACTGTCTCTCCAGCCAGCGCAGGAAGTGCGGCCAAGGTGCGGCACCCGCCTGCCCCACCAGCAGAACGGATCTGGCGGCAGCGCCGGAGAGACCGGAAGGTGTCTCCTCAGCACCTGCAAAATTGAAGCCGCCGCGAAGCATAAGGCCATGGACGGAAAGTGCCGCCGCGATTGTTTGAGTCATGCCGCGCTCGGGATCACCCCTTCTTGTCCGGGTCGGAGAAGGCGCTCCGCCAGACTTCCTTGTGGATGATGTTGGCGACTTTAGCCCCGCCTGATTCGGGCTCCTTTCAGGTGAAGGCGTCGGCCATCGACGCCTTCTTCCTGGCGATGAAGTCCTTCAGCCCGTCGTCGATGCCCGGGTCGAGATACGGCGCCTCGTAGCTCTCCAGCCAGCGGCGGGCGAGCTCGTTGGCGCGCTGCGGCGCGGTCTTTTCGCCTTCGGCCAGCCATTGCTCGTAGGAATTGTTATCGGCGATGTTGGAACGGTAGAACGCGGTCTGGAAATTGGCCTGGGTGTGATCGCAGCCGAGATAGTGGCTGCCCGGGCCGACCTGGCGGATGGCGTCCATTGCCTGGCCGTTTTCCGACAGGTCGACACCCTCAGAGAACTTCTGCGTCATGCCGAGCTGGTCGATATCCATCATGAACTTTTCGTAGCAGGAGGCGAGACCGCCCTCGAGCCAGCCAGCCGAATGCAGCACGAAGTTGGTGCCGGCGAGGATCGTCGAGTTCAGCGTGTTGGCGCTCTCGTAGGCGGCCTGCGCATCGGGGATTTTTGAAGCACAGAGCGAACCGCCGGTGCGAAACGGCAGGCCGAGCCGACGGGCAAGCTGTGCGGCGCCATACGAGACCAGCGACGGCTCCGGCGTGCCGAAGGTCGGCGCGCCCGACTGCATCGAGATCGACGAGGCGAAGGTGCCGAACAGCACCGGCGCACCCGGCCGGATCAGCTGGGTGAACGACGCTCCCGCCAGAACCTCGGCTAAAACCTGGGTCAGCGTGCCGGCGACCGTCACCGGGCTCATCGCACCGGCAAGGATGAACGGCGTGACGATACAGGCCTGATTGTGGCGCGAATAGACCTTCAGCGCTCCCAGCATGGTCTCGTCGAAGACCATCGGCGAGTTGGCGTTGATCAGGCTGGTCAGCACCGTGTTGTTCTCGACGAAATCGTCACCGAACACGATCTTGGCCATCACCACCGTATCTTCCGCGCGCTCGGGCGCGGTCACCGAGCCCATGAACGGCTTGTCCGAATATTTGATATGGCTGTAGACCATGTCGAGATGCCGTTTGTTGACCGGCACGTCGACCGGCTCGCAAACCGTGCCGCCCGAATGGTGGATCGACGGCGCCATATAGGCGAGTTTCACGAAATTCCGGAAATCCTCGATCGTCGCATAGCGCCTGACGCCGTCGAGATCGCGCACGAAGGGCGGTCCATAGACCGGCGCGAACACTGTCGCGTTGCCGCCGATCTGCACCGAGCGCTCGCCGTTGCGGGCGTGCTGGGTATAGACGGACGGAGCGGTCTTCAACAGCGAGCGGCAGAGGCCCTTGGGGAAATGCACCCGCTCGCCCTTGACGTCGGCGCCCGCCTCTTTCCAAAGCTGCAGCGCCTCGGCGTCGTCGCGGAAGATGATGCCGATCTCCTCCAGCACCGTGTCGGTGTTCTTTTCGATCAGCGCCAGCCCTTCCTCGTCCAGCACTTCATAGACGTTGATCTTGCGCTTGATATAGGTGAGCTGTGTGCCGGGGCCGCCGCCCGAACGCGCGGCCCGTCGGGCTGCGGCGCCACCGCTGGCAGCGCGCCCGCGCCGTGCGTTTGACGCTTCCTGATCGACCGGCGCGTTCTCACTCATAATCGTTCTTCCCTGGCTTTCGTTCTGGCCTGATTTACTCCGGCCGGGCTGTTGTACCGGCCTGAAATCCGTTTGCGGCCGCATATTGCGGTCTCTGGCCGGATCGTAGCCATGCACCCTATTCGAAACGGCCCGCCAGCGCCAACGCCTGTCGCAAAATCGACAAGAATTCCAAGAGATTTACGGTCGCTTTCGTTTTGCGGGAAGTCGCAAATCAGCTATGGACAACCGGCCCGTGCGGGTTAGGTATTGACGCGATATTTTTAAGCTGCCGCGATAGTTGTAGCCGGCAAGGAGCCTGAGAAAAAATGGCCGACGACGAGATCATCCTTTCGGAACTCTCCGACGACGAGTTGGTGCAGCAGATGCACGACGATCTTTATGACGGGTTGAAGGAAGAAATCGAGGAAGGCACCAATATCCTTCTCGAGCGCGGCTGGGCGCCTTACAAGGTGTTGACCGAGGCTCTGGTCGAGGGCATGCGTATCGTCGGCGAGGATTTCCGCGACGGCATCCTGTTCGTTCCCGAAGTGCTGCTGTCGGCCAACGCGATGAAGGCCGGCATGTTCATCCTGCGTCCGCTGCTTGTCGCCACAGGCGCGCCGAAGCAGGGCAAAATGGTGATCGGCACCGTCAAGGGCGACATCCACGACATCGGCAAGAACCTAGTCGGCATGATGATGGAAGGCGCCGGCTTCGATGTCATCGACCTCGGCATCAACAATGCGGTCGAAAAATATCTCGATGCCATCGAAAAGCACCAGCCCGACATCATCGGCATGTCAGCGCTACTGACGACGACCATGCCTTACATGAAAGTCGTCATCGATACGATGAAGGAAAAGGGCATTCGCGACGACTATGTCGTGCTGGTCGGCGGTGCGCCGCTCAACGAGGAATTCGGCAAAGCCGTCGGCGCCGACGCCTATTGCCGCGACGCCGCGGTGGCAGTCGAGACCGCCAAGGACTTCATGAAGCGCAAGCACAACGTGCGCGCTTCGGCCTGAGCCAATAAGTCCGGCACGAACGAGAAAAGCCGCGCCTTGCAGTGCGGCTTTTTTATTCCCAAATGTTTAGAGCCGTGCAGATCAGGGTTTCTTGACGGTATCGTCAACTGCCTTCGCGGTGGATTTGAGATCCTTACCGACGCCGCGCACCGTGTTGGCGCAGGCCGAAACAGCCAAGGCGCAGGCGAGAATAGCGATTGGCGCGACGCGGAACAATTTCATGAATGGTGTCTCCCTCAGCATATAAATTCGCTGGACAGCAACGAAGATCGATTAGACTGGTTCCATGACTACCGCGCGAAAACAACAATCCGATCAAGGCGACAGGCTGCTCGTCATCGCCTGCGGGATGATCGCGCGCGAAGTTTTGGCGGTCAAGGAGCAGCTCGGGCTCGACCATCTCGACCTGACCTGCCTGCCGGCGGAGTTCCATTTCTATCCGGACCGCATCGCGCCGGCCATGGACAAGGCTATCGAGAAGGCCAAGACCGACGGCTACAGACACATCTTCGTCGGCTATGCCGATTGCGGCACGGGTGGCCTGCTCGATCGGATCTGCGAGAAGCATGGCGTCGAGCGCATGGCCGGGCCGCATTGCTTTGCTTTCTACCAGGGCATGGATGCCTATGCGAAGGTCGTCGATGACGACATGATGTCGTTCTACATGACCGACTTCCTCTGCCGGCAATTCGATGCCTTCTTCATGAAGCCGCTCGGCCTCGACAAGCACCCGGAGCTGATCAAGGACTATTTCGGCAACTACGAGAAGCTGATCTATATCGCTCAGACCAACGACCCGGAACTCGACAAGGTCGCCGAAAAGGCGGCGAAAATGCTCGGCCTCGCCTATGAGCGCCGCTCGACCGGCTATGGTGACCTGACGAAGGAACTGGCCAGCGCCTCAGCACATTCGTAAAAGAAATAGCGTCCTCTAAGCGTTTGCCGGAGGCTGCCGTTCATTTTCGCCCACCGATTCACCGATCCGATATGACATCGATAATGCGCCCGGTTTCAAGGCGGATCGGTCCCCGCGCGGTTGGATCTTTAAGCAATATTTCGGCAAGCATTGCATCGACATTGTCAAAATTACTTTGCAGAATTGACGGATCACTTAGCTCCCAATACTCCCCTTCATCGACGACATTGAGACTGGAGAACAAGCGAGTAATTTCGCGAAGAAAGCTGATGATCTCGATATGAGCGCCTGCACCTGAAAACTGAGTTTTACAGTGTTGTTGAACGAAGAGGTGCTTGTCGAACTCAAGCCGCAGCGGTTCCGAATTGGGATGCGGTTGAAGCTCTATTCCAAACACAGGGCCAATATAGTCCACGTTTCGTTCATCAATGACTCGATTGAGCGTCTTCTCGCGCTCATCGATCTCGCGCACCGGCCAGTCTCGCGCAATGGCGAACGCCTTGGCTTCGTGCAGCAAAGCAGCATATTGCTCGTGACCCCGTAACTGTCCTTCAAAGTAGATTGTTACTCCCAACTACCTCTCCCAGTGACGCGCATTCCTGACGAATACCCGCGCTCTTATTCCGCCACAAGCCGGGCGAGCACATCGGCAAAGCTCGTCTTGCAGATGAAACCCAGCCGCTTCCTGCGCCCGCGACGCATCATAGACCCGGTCGATCGACGAAAACATCGTCCAGCCTTTCTTCGCGTAGAGCGCCGGATAATCCGGAAAATAGCGCGCCACGACCGACGGCGCGTCGGCGATCAAGGCCGCGCAATCTTCGGGCTGGAAAGGCGTCGGTGCCGGGATGATGAAAGTGTCGAAGCCCAATTGCGGCGCTTTCTCCAGGGCAGCGATGTGGGCGTCGGCTGCGTCCTCCACCGTCAGCCGGCGGAACAACAGCTCATTGGCCTTGGTGTTGGCATCCGACTGTTCGATCACGTGCGCCATGTCGTCCGCCTCGGGAAAAAACCGGGCGGTGCGCAACACGATCACCGGCAGGCCGAACTGCAAATGATAGAGCCGGCAGAGCTGTTCGGCTGAAAGCTTGGTGACGCCGTAGATGTTGCGCGGTTCAGGCGACATGTCTTCCGTCAGCCATGCCGCCTTGCGCGTCCCGCCGGTGAAGCCGGCGCGAATGGTTTGGGAAATCATCAGCGACGTCGTCGACGTGAACACGAAACGCTGAACGCCGAATGCTGCCGCCGCGTCGAGCAGGTTGAGCGTGCCGCGCACATTCGTCTCGACGAAATCCTCGTTGCGATAACGTTCGATGTCAGGCTTGTGCAGCGCGCCGCTATGGATGATGGCCTCGACGCGGTTCCCCTCGACCGCCCTCATGACCAGGTCGCGATCGGCCACTGAGCCGACGATCGGCGTTTCCGAAGACGGAACGGGATCGAGGCCGGTGACGTCATGGCCAAGAGCCCGCAGGCGCGGCGCCAAGGCGCTGCCCAGCCAACCGGACGATCCCGTCAGCAAGATCCGCATTCTTTCCACCTCGTTTCTGCTGTCGATGCTCAGGCACGGATGACAGAACGCGGCGAAACATTAAGGTATGCGCCAGACAAGAAAACAGCCTGCTCCAGCCATCAAAAAGGAAACGCCACCGATGATCGCTCGCCTCATGTTCGCCGCAGCAACTGTCCTCTGCTTGACCATGCCCGCGTTCGCCGATGGCGAGGTGCAGACGCTGATAACGGCTGCCGACAAGGCGCGGCTCAACAAATATGGCGAGACGCGCAAGGCAGCGCTTGACGAGGCGAAGGCCGGCGATCCCGCCGAGGTCAAGCAGCTCGACGCTTTGCTGGCAAAGCCGCTGGTTCCCTTCTCTGACAGGGACCTGACCGGCAAATGGCAATGCCGCACCATCAAGGCCGGCGGATTGAGCCCGCTCGTCATCTATGGCTGGTTCAAATGCGAGGTGAGCGACGACGGTTCTGGCTGGAGACTGGAAAAGATCACCGGCTCGCAACGCACCAAGGGCCGCTTCTTCGACGATGGCGAGAAACGCGCGATCTATCTCGGTTCCTTCCACGTCAACGACGATCCGGCAAAGCCCTACGGCAGCGGCCCGGAAAGCGATCAGGTCGGCTATGCCTTCCGCAACAGCGCCAGTGAATGGCGCATCGAGTTCCCGGCGCCCTATTACGAATCGAAGCTCGATATCCTCGAATTCAAGCGCTGAGCCCGATCACCAGGGGTTAACCCGGTCAGCCTAGCATTCGCGCGCAAAGAACAGGTTCTTTGCGGGGAGTCGCAGAGCATGGCACTGTCGAAAACAAACCAACGGCCGATCGTCGTCGTCACCGAAGGCGGCCCGCATATCTGGGCGATCGTCAACGCCCTCGCCGATCAACTCGGCCCGGTCAGCGTCATCCTCGAAGCTCCTGAATCCAAAAAGCAATTGCTCCTCGCGCGGGCGCGGCGGCAAGGCTGGACCTCGGCCATCGGTCAACTCGGCACGATGGTGCTGACGCGCCTCGGCAAGCGCTTCTTCGCCGGCCACGCAGCACGGCTTGCCGCCGGGCAGAAGCTGCAAACCGAACCGAAGCCTGGGCAAAAGATCATTTATGTCTCGTCGGCCAACGCGCCGGAGTGCCTGCAGGCGATTGCGGAAATCCAGCCGGGTGTGGTGCTGCTCGCCGGCTGCCGCTTGCTGTCGCGGCAGACGCTGGCGAAAATCCCTTGCCCGGTCCTCAACTACCATGCCGGCATCGCCCCGAAATATCGTGGTATGAACGGCGGTTACTGGGCGCTGGCTTCAGGCGATGCGGAGAACTTCGGCACCACCGTGCATCTGGTCGACGCCGGCGTCGACACTGGCGGCGTGCTGCGGCAGACGCGTGGCAAACCGCAGCCGGGCGACACAGTTTCGAGCTACGCGTTGCGGCAGGCGGCCTTCTCGCGCGACATCTGCGTCGAAGCGGTCAGGGATGCGCTGGCCGGCAAGCTCGGCACGGTGGATCCCGGCCTACCTTCGACACAATGGTATCATCCGACGATATGGTTTTATCTCTGGACGGGGATAAGGAACGGCGTCTGGTGACGCGCCGATTTACCGGACAGCCACCCGCCACTAACATTGCATCATGAGCGACATCGACCACCGCACCATCATTGCCGGCCTTTCGGTCGAGGACCGTCGCGACCTCACCGCCAGGGTTGACCGGCCAGGCATTGTCCGGCTGGCGGTCCATGCCGGGCTGGTTATCCTGCTAGGCGCGCTGATCGCCGCTCGCATCCCGTTCTGGCCCGCGCTCGTCTTGCCGCAGGGAATCCTGATCGTCTTCTTCTTCACGCCGTTGCACGAGACCATCCATGAAACTGCGTTCAGAACGGCGCGGCTCAATCGCACCATCGCCGCCGTGGCCGGCTTCCTTATCCTGCTGCCGCCGGCATGGTTCCGCTATTTCCATTTCGCCCATCACCGCCATACGCACGACCCGGACAACGACCCCGAACTGATGGCCCCGAAGCCGGAGACCATCAGCCAATATCTGCGCTATCTGTCAGGCGGCCCCTATTGGATCGCCATGGGCCGTGTGATCGCAACCAATGCGGCGGGCCGCAACCGCGACGGCTTTGTGCCGGAAAAGCGCCGCGGCAAGGTGGTTGCCGAAGCACGGCAGTTCCTGATCGGCTATGCGGCATTGCTGGCCGCATCGCTCGCCGCGCAGTCGGCGCTGCTGTTGTGGGTCTGGATCGTGCCGGTGCTGGTCGGACAGCCGTTTTTGCGTGCCTACCTGCTGGCCGAGCACGCGTTGTGCCCACATGTCGCCAACATGCTCGAGAACACCCGCACCACCTTCACCACAAGGCTGGTGCGCTTCGTGGCTTGGAATATGCCGTACCATTCCGAGCACCATTCCTATCCGGCCGTTCCCTTCCACCGCCTGCCGCGCTTCCATGACATCGTCGCGGAGCATTTACGCACGACCGAACGAGGTTACGTGCGCTTCCACAGGAAGCTGGTCGGCAGCTACGATGGCCGCGCCGGCTGACCAGTGCTGGAAGAAACTCCGCTTTCAACCGCGGCCGTCGATTGCGTCGCTTTTGAAGGCCCCCGCGTCGTCCCATAACAAGCAGCCCAACAGCGCTTCCGGCAATGCTCGAAACCACTGCATTGGCCAAAAGATCGGAATCGATCTTCGGAGAGCACGATGCAGCGGAGTTAAATGGTAGAGCATCGTTTGTGCGTCCGATTGGACGCACGGCGCTCTGCAGGAGCAGGAAATTGTGGCCGATCTGATCGTCGTCTACTGGCGCGACATCCCCGCCCAGGTCATCGTCAAGAAGGGCCGGCAGAACGCCAAGCGCGAACTGCCGCTGCGCTTCACCGAGGCGATCGACATGTGCGCCATGCGCACCGGCGCTGGCGGCACCGACGACTATCTTGCCGAATGGCACAAGGCAGAACCCCTCCCGGTCAGTGACGATCTTGAAGCCGAGGCCGAGAAGGCTCTTCAGGAACTTGATGCGAAATACGACCGTGAGCGGCTGGTCGCTCTGGTCAAGGCGGGGGGCAAAGAGAATGTCTGATCCCCAATCAATGCCGGCGACGACGGCTCAAGCCGGCGTGACCCAGGCGACCATCGTCAAGAAGGCGGCGCCGAAATCCGACTACAAGCCGGCCGACGTGTCGCCGCAGCGGCGTGTGCAGCGCTCTTTCGCGGTGCGCCTTTGGTCTGTGCGGCATTCGCGGCTGCTCGAATGGTTCTACGGCAAATTCGCCGACATGTTCCTGCTCCTCCATCCGCTGTGGAAGGGCATCGGCTACAGCCGTGTCGAAGGGCCTGTGAAATTCGTCGAAAAGCGCGTCAAGGGATTCATGTTCGACTGCCGCATGTGCGGCCAGTGCATCCTTTCCTCGACCGGCATGTCGTGCCCAATGAACTGCCCCAAGCAATTGCGCAACGGCCCTTGTGGCGGTGTCCGCGCCAACGGCAATTGCGAGGTCGAGCCTGACATGCCTTGCGTCTGGGTCAAAGCCTGGGAAGGCTCGCGGAACATGGTGCATGGCGACAAGATTTTGGAAGTGCAGAAGCCGGTGGATCAGTCCTTGCGCGAAACTTCCGCCTGGCTGCGGGTCACCGCGCAGGCCGCGGCCGCCCGCAATGCGGCCCGGAATACTACGAAGACCGGAGCATCGGCATGATCGGCCGTCAGCCAGACGAGAATCCGGCCGGCATCCATTTGCCGCTCGATCCCCTGCCCGGCCACACCTCGCGTGGCCGGCTGGAACGCGTCCTCAGGCGCGGCGAGTTCGCAGTGACGACCGAGCTCAATCCGCCCGACAGCGCCGATCCGGAAGACGTCTACAACCGCGCCAGGATTTTCGACGGCTGGGTCGACGCCATCAATGCCGTCGACGCTTCCGGCGCCAACTGCCACATGTCGTCGGTCGGCATCTGCGCGCTGCTGACCCGCATGGGCTATGCCCCGATCATGCAGATCGCCTGCCGCGACCGGAACCGCATCGCCATCCAGGGCGACGTGCTTGGGGGTGCTGCGATGGGCGTCGCCAACATGCTGTGCCTGACCGGCGACGGCGTGCAGGCCGGCGACCAGCCCGGCGCCAAGCCGGTGTTCGATCTCGACTGCATGTCGCTGCTCGAAACCTGCCGCGTTATGCGCGATAACGGCAAATTCCTGTCCGGCCGCAAACTCACGACTCCGCCGCAGCTTTTCCTTGGCGCGGCGATCAACCCGTTTGCGCCGCCGATCGATTTCCGGCCCTATCGGCTGGGCAAGAAGATCGCCGCCGGGGCACAGTTCGTGCAGAGCCAGTACTGCTTCGACGTACCGATGTTCCGCACCTACATGCAGAAGGTCCGCGATCTCGGCTATACCGAGAAATGTTTCATCCTGTGCGGCGTCGGGCCGCTGGCCTCGGCCAAGACGGCCAAATGGATCCGCTCCAACGTACCGGGCATTCACATTCCCGATCAGATCGTCAAGCGCCTGGAAGGCGCTCAGGATCAGAAGAAGGAAGGCAAGCAGCTCTGCATCGACATCATCAATGAGGTGAAGGAAATTCCCGGTGTGTCCGGCGTCCATGTGATGGCCTATCGCCAGGAAGAATACGTCGCTGAGATCGTCGACGAATCTGGCGTGCTGAAGGGTCGCCGGCCGTGGAAACGCGAAATCCGCCGCGACGACCAGCTCGTTGCCGACCGGCTCGACCACATACTGCATGACGACCTCACCGAAACCCAGGTCGACATGGTCAAGACCGCGCATTGACAGCGCGAATCGTCAGCATTCGCTTGATCAGAAACAGATAACGATATAAAGAACTCTTTATATCACGATGGAGAGATTTCATGACCCGCACCATCGTCGCCTCGGCGACACGAGAAATCATCATCGGCTTCGATCAGCCCTTCTGCGTGATCGGCGAGCGCATCAACCCGACCGGCCGTAAGAAACTGGCCGCCGAAATGATCGCCGGCAATTTTGAGACCGTCATCAAGGATGCGCTGGAACAGGCCGCCTGTGGGGCGACCATGCTCGACGTCAATGCCGGCGTCACTGCAGTTGATCCCAACGCCACCGAGCCGGCGCTGCTGGTGCAGACGCTGGAGATCGTGCAAGGCCTAGTCGACCTGCCGTTGTCGATCGACTCCTCCGTGACTGCGGCAATCGAAGCGGCGCTGAAGGTCGCCAAAGGCCGGCCGCTGGTCAATTCCGTCACCGGCGAGGAGGAAAAGCTCGAAGCCATCCTGCCGTTGATCAAGAAATACAACGTTCCCGTCGTCGCCATTTCCAACGACGAGACCGGTATTTCGATGGACCCCGATGTGCGCTTCGCCGTCGCCAAGAAGATCGTTCAGCGCTGTGCCGACTTCGGCATTCCGGCGCATGATGTGGTCGTCGACCCGCTGGTCATGCCGATCGGCGCGCTGGGCGATGCCGGCCGCCAGGTATTTGCCCTGCTACGCCGGCTGCGCGAGGAGCTCAAGGTCAACACCACCTGCGGCCTCTCCAACATCTCATTCGGCCTGCCGCACCGTCATGGCATCAACGCCGCCTTCATCCCGATGGTGATCGGCGCCGGCATGACCTCGGCGATCATGAACCCGGTGCGGCCGCAGGAAATGGAAGCGGTGCGTGGCGCCAACGTGCTGAACGGCACCGACGAGAACTGCACCAACTGGATCAGGACCTACAAGGACTACAAGCCTGCTGAAGGCGGCCAGGCCGTTGCCGCCCGGACGCAGGTCAACGCGCCGGGCGATGGCAATGGCAATGGCGGACGCAGGCGCGGCGGCCGTGAAGCGCGTATGGCCCGGGGTTGAGCCAGGTCTTGGCCGACACGATATGGGGCCTAGGACTGGGGAGGAACCGAGACATAGGGGCATCGCTGCCGTAGCCAAGACCCGAGCTGCGTAGAAAGTAAAGTCTGGAACGTATGAACTCTCCCGTCAACATCACCGATCCGCTCGTGCTGTTCATGCCGTCGGGCAAGCGCGGGCGGTTTCCGGTCGGCACGCCGGTTCTGGACGCCGCGCGCCAGCTCGGTGTCTATGTCGAGAGCGTGTGCGGCGGGCGTGCCACTTGCGGGCGTTGCCAGATCGAGGTGCAGGAAGGTAATTTCGCCAAGCACAAGATCGTTTCCTCCAACGATCACCTCTCGCCCAAGGGCGCTAAGGAAGAGCGCTACGAACGCGTACGCGGCCTGCCCGAGCGCCGCCGGCTGTCCTGCTCGGCGCAGATTCTCGGCGATCTCGTCGTCGACGTGCCGCAGGACACCGTCATCAACGCGCAGACCATCCGCAAGGACGCCGACACCAGGGTCATCGCCCGCGATGCGGCAATCCGCATGTGCTATGTCGAGATCGAAGAACCCGACATGCACAAGCCGCTCGGCGACCTCGACCGTCTGAAGATCGCGCTGATGAAGGACTGGGGCCTCAAGAGCCTCGATTTCGATTTCCATCTGTTGCCGCAGGTGCAAGGCATTTTGCGCAAAGGCAACTGGACCGCGACCGCCGCCATCCACAAGGACACCGACAGCGAGACCGCACGAGTCATCGCTTTGTGGCCCGGCCTCAAGAACGAGGCGTACGGACTTGCCTGCGATATCGGCTCGACCACGATCGCCATGCATCTGGTGTCGTTGCTGTCGGGCCGCGTCGCCGCCTCGTCGGGCACATCCAATCCGCAGATCCGCTTCGGCGAGGATCTGATGAGCCGTGTCTCGTACGTGATGATGAACCCGGACGGCCGCGAGGGCATGACGGTCGCCGTGCGCGAGGCCATTTCGGGGCTTGTGGACAAGGTCTGCACCGATGGCAACGTCCAACGCAACGACATCCTGGATTCCGTGTTCGTCGGCAATCCGATCATGCACCATCTGTTCCTCGGCATCGATCCGACCGAGCTCGGCGGCGCCCCCTTCGCGCTAGCCGTCTCCGGCGCCGTGCACATCAAGGCATCGGATATCGGTTTGAAGCTCAACCAGGGCGCCAGGCTCTATATGCTTCCTTGCATTGCCGGCCATGTCGGCGCGGACGCTGCCGCAGTGACGCTGTCGGAAGGGCCGCACCGCCAGGACGAGATGATGCTGATCGTCGATGTCGGCACCAATGCCGAGATCGTGCTCGGCAATCGCCAGCGGGTCGTGGCGGCCTCATCGCCAACTGGCCCGGCCTTCGAAGGTGCGGAAATCTCCGGTGGCCAGCGCGCCGCACCGGGTGCCATCGAGCGCGTCCGCATCGATCCTGAAACGCTCGAACCGAAATACCGCGTCATCGGCTCGGAACTCTGGTCCGACGAGCCGGGCTTCCTCGACAGCGTGCAGGCGACCGGCGTCACCGGTATTTGCGGCTCCGGCATCATCGAGGTGGTCGCCGAGATGTATCTCGCCGGCATCATCTCCGAGGACGGCGTCGTCGATGGATCGCTGAGCGACCACTCGCCTCGCGTCGTCGCCAATGGCCGCACCTTCTCCTATGTGCTGAAGGAAGGCGAGCCCAAGATCACCATCACCCAGACAGATGTGCGCGCTATCCAGCTTGCCAAGGCCGCCCTTTATGCCGGCACCAAGCTTTTGATGGAAAAGCAGCACACCGATCATATCGACCGCATCCACTTCGCCGGCGCATTCGGCTCGTTCATCGACCCGAAATACGCAATGGTGCTGGGCCTGATTCCGGATTGCGACCTCGACAAGGTCTCGGCCGTTGGCAATGCGGCCGGCGCCGGCGCCCGCATGGCGCTGTTGAACCGTGGCTATCGCCGCGAGATCGAGGAAACCGTTAGCAAGATCGAGAAGATCGAGACGGCGCTGGAGCCGAAATTCCAGGAACATTTCGTTTATGCCATGGCGCTCCCGAACAAGATCGACCCGTTTCCCAAGCTGTCGGCGGCGGTGAAACTGCCGCCGCGCAAGACGGTGAGCGAAGACGGCATTGCCGGCGACGCAGCCCCGCGGCGGCGTTCGCGCGAAGGCCACGCCGCGCGGCGCGGGCGGGGATGACTCGCCTCCGCTAGGCTGTCAGACCTTCCATTTTCATTTGTATGCAAATGTTTCCAGATCGCGCCGATCTGGAAACGAAATCGCGTTTTCGTGAAATCCGCCAGATACATAGGCGGAGCATTTAACCGACATCGAACGGCAGGCGGAAACAGTTTTCGGCCACCGCAACGCTCCAAGGAGATCAAGATGTCGATGTTCGAAAGCCTCGGCCGCTATGGTGCGGCCTTCAAGAAAACACGCGAAGCGCGCAAGTCGCTGCGCATCCTCAACAGCTTGCCGCCTGAGATCCAAAAGGACATTGGCTGGCCGGTGTCGCCGCGTTCGAGCGAAAGGCAGCTTTCGGTCGGATGGGACATGCAGCGCGGATGAAATTCATCGACAAATGCAAGCTGCTCGGTATTCGCCGGAGCCGCAATGCGGCTCCGGCTGCACCCAGCAATTGGCTGCGCGCCGCGTTGCTGCCGCGGCGTTGAGCTGCGCCGGTAGGCCAGAGACTTCATGGCCGGACGCTTTGTCGACAGCTGGGATCAAACGACCGTGTTGAGATTGCATCAATCTTGACTTTTTTGGTGGCGACACAATCTTCGAAATAGTCGGGGGTTCTCTTAATCGGCTCAGCCGAAGTCCGTGTATCTGCATGCCCAGTCTCAAAAGCCACGTCGTGTCGTTCGTCCTCAGGTACAGCCGCAAGAAGGCGTTTTCCAGCCCCGAGAACCTGCAGCGCTGGATCGCCTATGCGCGCAAGACGGAAAACCATCAGCCGCCTGCGTCGCTGCGGTCACGCCTGGAGATCACAACCCGCACGATCAACGGCTTTCCCGTCTACGAGATCGCGCCCAAGGCTGGCGAGCGGAAGCGGATTCTCTACCTGCACGGCGGCGCTTACGTCTTCGAAATCACCCCCTATCATTGGCGGCTGATCGCCGACATGGCCGACCGTCTCGGGTTCGGTATCACTGTGCCGATCTATCCCATTGCTCCCGAACACGATTTCCACGCCATGTTTGGTATGGTCGGCGCCGTCTACCGCCTGATGTTCGGCGAAACCAGCGCGAATGACATCATCTTCATGGGCGATTCCGCCGGCGGAAACATGGCCGTCGTGCTGACGATGATGGCTGCGCAAAATGGCCTGCCCTTGCCATCACGCCACGTGCTGATTTCGCCCGGTCTCGACGTGTCGCTCGCCAACCCAGAAATGTATGAGGCCGAACGCAACGATCCGTGGCTGGGCATTGCCGGCGGCCGCGAGGCGATCCGACTTTACAGCGCCGGCATAGATCCCACCGACTGGCGGATCAGCCCGGTTTACGGCGACCTGTCGGTGCTGCCCAAAACGCTGCTGCTGACCGGTTCACGCGATCTGCTCACCCCCGACAATCTGATCTTCGCGGAAAAGGCGCGCGCGGCCGGCGTCGAAATTGAGATCGTCCACGAGCAAGGCATGTTCCATGTCTGGCCGTTGATCGACATGCCGGAGGCGCGACGCGCGCGGGACAGTATAGTGGCCTTCTTGACCAACGAAACTGACAGTTACCATGCCAAGGCAGGAGAGTTGTCGCTGCAGAGGACAGACCGCGACGGAACCCCTCGCGATCTGGTTGCGCCGCTCAGGTCGTAGTTTGGGTCAGAACTTCCCAGTTTCCCTGAACATCTCAAACGTCGCGCGGATATGATCGGCGACTGCCTTCACCGGCGCGCTGGCGTCCGGCGTCACCACCATGGCCAGATTGTAGGTGCCGATGTCAGGCATGCCGTCCTTCGGGCACAGCTCGACCATGTCGCTGCCGAGGAAGGATTTCGGCAGCGGCGCCACCGCAAGATCCGCCATGATCGCGGCGCGCTGGCCGGCCGTGTGTGCGCTCATATAGGCGATACGGTAGTTGCGGCCCTCGCGGCCAAGCGCCTCCAATGCCCCTGCCCGCCAGGCACACCCCTCTTCCCACAATGAGACCGGCAGCGGCTCACGCAGATGCGCGCAACCGCCCTTGGCACCGGCCCAGACGATCGGCTCGGTGAGCAGCACTTCGGCGCCGATCGCGCTGGTCTTGTAGGAGTTGGTGAGCAACGTGATGTCGAGCGCCCGGTCGTCCATGCGCCGGCGCAGATTGACGCTCTGGTCGATGGTGACGTCGACCGCGATCGATGGATGCGACTGTGCGAACCGCTTCAGCACATGCGGCAGCACACGTTCGCCGTAATCGTCCGGCGAGCCGAGCCGCACCACCCCGACAATGTCTGGAATGATGAACTTCGACACCACCTCGCGATTGATCGACAGCAGCCGGCGCGCATAGCCGAGCAGCATCTCGCCATCGGTGGTCAGCGTCACCGAACGGGCGTCGCGCGCGAACACCGAGCGGCCGAGAATGTCCTCCAGCTTCTTGATCTGCATGGAGACGGCCGACGGCGTGCGGAAGACCGCATTGGCCGCAGTGGTGAAGCTGCCGGTCTCGGCGATTGCGACGAAAGTGCGCAGAACATCGAGATCGAGCAGCGGCAGCGGATGATTGAGTGGGGCGTTCATGGCAAGCGACCTTCAATTTTTCTGATGCAAACCATCATTCCATTTCGTTTGATTGAACATCAGTTTGGGAGGATAGTCAACTCCATCGAAGGCAGGACGCATCGAAGTGGTCCCGAAACAACCATGACACGGACCTGCAATCGACACGAAATGAAGCTGAAACAAACCCGGTGTACCGCCTGACGCTGCAAGCGCCGGGACAACCCGGCCCAACGCGAAGGAGAATGAGATGTCTATCCTGTCATCCATCGGTCGGATCGCGACCGAGTTCAGCGAGGCCCGTGCCCGCTACCAGACGGAACGCGCCATCCGCGCGCTGCCGATTGAACTGCAGAAGGATATCGGCTGGCCCGAAGCTGCCGATGCCAAGGCCGGCACTCGCCATGGTGTGGGATCCTGGGCTGGAGCAAAGTAAACCGTGTGTATCAACAGCTGAAGGCCTGCCGCGCAGATCAGCCCGGCAGGCCTTTTTGTTTGTACTCCAATGATTTTCCCGAGCCATGTTGCCTTCGCATGCCGCATATGAGCAAGTCGCATAGCAGCCCGCACTGGCAATCAACACATTGTAAATAATCGAAAATCCTGGGCAGAATGCCCAAATTTGTCGCATTCCGTGTCGCTTTTCATATCAAGTGCTTCGCTTTTGCGATTTAGTTTCCCCTCACGTAAGCCTATATCATCATCAACAAACGAGCTGCCCCACTCCATCAAGCGAAGGCGACCCGTCTGAGCAACCGAATGGAGATGATCATGAAGCTTTTTGCCCGCCTCTTTGCCCGTCGCGAAATGAACCTGACGACCGCGCTCGAGCGCCAGCGCCTGGCCAACACCATGCCTGGCCAGACCGGTGCCATGGCTGCCGCGCGCCTCGGCTTCGTCGCCTGAGACGCGGCAATCCCGGCGGAAGCAGCCTAGCGCTGCTTCGAAGTCGATCCAGCGCCGCTTCGGTTTTGCCGAGGCGGCGTTTTCGTGTGCGCAGCCTGCGTAGGCTCGTTTGGTCGATCCGGCGGCATGTCGCGTCCTTCGCCGCATAGCGATCGCCCATTTGCGACCCGTGTCGCAAATAAAGTCGTTCCGTTGCGATCTAGCCAATTGACAGGAAACGTCTTTCCTGATGTCGCTATGCTAATCGCGACATCCTGTTCGCGCCATTGCAGCGTGAGGATCTACCCGTGAACGTCGTAAAGCACCCGATCCGGCGATCGTTCGTATTCTTCCTGGTCCCCGATTTCACCATGATCGCCTTCGCGACGGCGCTCGATCCGTTGCGTTCGGCCAACCGCATGCTCGGCTATGAAGCCTATCGCTGGCGGCTCGCCAGCATCGACGGCAAGCCGGTGCGCGCCTCGAACGGCGTCGAATGCGCCGTCAACACCTCGCTGGAGGAAGAGCGCAAGAAAATGTCCGGACCGGACCGGCCGAACATGGCCATCGTCTGCAGCGGCATCAATGTCGAGCGCTACCAGAACAAATCGGCCTTTGCCTGGTTGCGCGAGGAGTACAATCGCGGCGTTGCCGTCGGCGGCCTGTGCACCGGCGCGCATATCCTGGCCGCCGCAGGCCTGCTGTCCAACAAGCGCTGCGCCATCCATTGGGAGAACCTGCCGGGCTTTTCCGAGGCGTTCCCCAAGGCCAATGTCTTCGCCGACCTCTTCGAGATCGACCAGAACATCTACACCTGCGCCGGCGGCACCGCCGCGCTCGACATGATGCTGAAGCTGATCGGCGACGATTTCGACGAAAGCCTCGTCAACCGCGTCTGCGAGCAGGTGCTGACTGATCGCGTGCGCAGCCCGACCGACCGCCAGCGCCTGCCGCTGCGCGCCCGCCTTGGCGTGCAGAATTCCAAGGTTCTGACCATTATCGAGCTGATGGAAGCCAATCTCTCCGAGCCGCTCTCGCTGATCGAGGTCGCTGACCATGTCGACCTGTCGCGCCGGCAGATTGAGCGCCTGTTCCGCACCGAGATGGGGCGCTCCCCTGCCCGTTACTATCTGGAGATCCGCCTCGACCGCGCCCGGCACCTGCTGATCCAGTCGTCGTTGCCGGTGGTCGAAGTGGCGGTCGCCTGCGGCTTTGTTTCCGCCTCGCATTTCTCCAAATGCTATCGCGAGTTGTACGCCCGCTCGCCGCAACAGGAACGCGTCGACCGCAAGCAGCTTCTGGCGGCTTGATCCAGCACGTTTCGCGGGCGCGGCCGAAATTGTCATGACATTGTCTGGCGAAATGTGACCGGCGCAGCTTTCATCTCGACGCCGAAAAATGGGTCGCGTTCATGGCAGCGCTCGACGCGCCAACGCGTGATCTCCCCCGCCTCAAGCGCCTATTGAACGAACCAAGCATCTTTTCCGGTCGCGATCCAGCGTGAGCGAATTCCAGATCGAGAAACTGGCCCGCAAGCATTTGCTGGACATGTTCGACTGCGGTGAAGAACCGCTCAATCACTTTCTCGTACGCTATGCATTCCAAAACCAGCAAGCCAATGCTTCGCAGACCTACATTGGTCTCTCTGGCGAAGATGTGATCGGCTTTTATACCCTGGTCGTTGATGAAGTTAAATATGAGGGTGCGCCCGAGCGATCGACGAAAGGGCTCGCACGCCATCCGGTGCCTGCAATGCTGCTGGCGCGTCTTGCGGTCGGTCTGGACTGGCAAGGCAAAGGCGTCGGCGGCGGACTGTTGCGCGATGCCGTCCTGCGCAGTTTGCAGGCGGCCGATATTGCAGGTATCCGCGCGGTCGTCGTCCACGCCAAGAACGACGGCGCCCGCACGTTTTACGAGCGCTACGGATTCGCGCAATCGCCGACGGACCCGCTGCATCTTTACGTGCTTATCAAGGACTTACGAAGTCTCTGAGCCGTTCAGGCGCCTTGCTGACCCGACTATATCTGCGCCGTGCGCATCGCCTCGACGCGGATATCTTCTGTCAGCCGCGCCTTCAGTGCCGAAAACTCCGGGCTGGTCTTCAGCGTGTAGTGGCGCGGATGCGGCAGGTCGACGGCAACGTCCGATTTGATGCAGCCCGGCCGTGCCGTCATCACGACCACGCGCGACGCCATGAAGATCGCCTCCTCGATGTCGTGGGTGACGAACAGCACCGTTTTTTGCCGGCGCTCCCAGATGCCGAGAAGCAGTTCCTGCATCAGCCCGCGGGTCTGGTTGTCGAGTGCGCCGAACGGCTCGTCGAGCAGCAGGATCTCCGGATCGTTGGCCAGTGCCCGGGCAATCGCGGTGCGCTGCTGCATGCCGCCGGAAAGCTGCTTCGGCCAATGGTTTTCAAAACCTCTCAGCCCGACGAGATCGACGTAAGAAGCGACGATTTCGCTGCGCTCGTGCTCGGCCATTCCACGTTCGCGCAGGCCGAAGGCGATGTTCTCGGCGACCGTCAGCCACGGAAACAGCGTATAGGACTGGAAAACCATGCCGCGGTCTGGACCGGGCCGGTCCACCACCCTGCCGTCGAGCAGAACACGTCCCCCACTCGGCGCTTCGAGGCCGGCGACGATCCTGAGCAGCGTCGACTTTCCACAGCCGGATGGCCCCAGGATGGTGATGAAGTCGTTGGCGGCGACCGCCAGATCGATCGGCATCAGCGCCTTGACCGGCTGCCCACCGCCGACACCGGCGAAGGTGCGCGAGACGCCTTCGATGAGCAGCTTGCTCACGCCAGGCTCCATGGAAACAGCCAACGGTTGAGCGCCTTGAAGGCGAAATCGGACAACAGCCCGATCAGGCCGATGACGATGATGCCGAAGATGATCTGCCCTGTCGCCAGCCGCGACTGGCTGTTGATGATCATGTAGCCGATGCCCGACGACGAGCCGATCAGCTCGGCGACGATGACATAGGTCCAGGCCCAGCCGAGCACCAGCCGCAGGGTCTCGGCAATCTCCGGCGCATTGGCCGGCATGATCACGCGCCGCACGATGCCGTTGTCGGACGAGCCAAGCGTGTAGGCCGCCTCGACCAGGTCGCGCCGTGTGCCGCCGACCTTGACCGCGATGATCAGGATGATCTGGAACACCGAGCCGACGAAGATCACCAGCAGTTTTTCGAGCTCGCCAACGCCCGCCCACAGTATGAGCAGCGGGATGAAGGCCGATGCCGGCAGATAGCGGGCGAAGGAGACGAACGGCTCCAGGAACGCCTCCACGGGCTTCCAGGCACCCATCACGATGCCGAGCGGCACGGCAACGATGGCCGCCATCAGGAACCCGCCGAAGACGCGCCAGATGGTGATAAGGATGTCGAGCCAGAAGCGGTCCTCGACCAGCAGCCGCCAACCGTCTCTCACCATCGACAGCGGATCGGCAAGGAAAATGCGATTGACGTGGCCGCCAAGCGTGATCCACGCCCAGAACGCCACGAACAGCACGAAGAACGAAATGCCGAGCACGGTTCGAATGCCCGGCGAGACCGGATGCAAGGGGCGCGGCATCTTCGACCGTCCTCTGATCTGAATGAAAAAGCGGCGGCGCACGCGCCGCCGCCGGGCGACAATCCTGCCGGTTAGTCGGCGACGGCGCTGGTGTCGGCCAATGTCGAGACGTCAGGCGCTTCCTTGATCAAACCCATCTGCAGCAGAAGCTCGCCGGCGGTCTTGGAAAAGTCCTGGAATTCCTTGGTGAAGAACTGCTTGTTTTCAGCCTTGTCGGCCCATTTCAGGTATTTGGCCGACTCTTCGAATTCCTTGGCCGACTGCTTCACGTCGGCACCCATCGTCTCATAGGATTTCGCCGGATCGCTCTTGATCAGGTCGAGTGCCTCGAAATAGCTGTCGGCAAGCGCCTTGCCCGCATCCGGATTGGCCTTGAGGAACTCCGGCGTGCAGCCGACCGTATCGAGCACCATCGGATAGTCGAGAGTGGTCACAAGGATATGGCCCTGGTCGGACTTTTCGCGCACCGCCGAGATGAACGGCTCATAGGTGACCGCCGCATCGTTCTGGCCGGCGAGAAACGCCTGCGCCGCCGCATCCGGCTCCAGGTTAACGACCGTCACGTCCTTGGTCGACATGCCGTTCTTGTTGAGCACCCAGGCCAGCATGAAATAGGGCGAGGTGCCCGGCGCCGAAGACGCGACCGACTTACCTTTGAGATCGGCGACGGTCTTTATGTCGTTGCGGGCGACGATGCCGTCGGCGCCGTAGGATTTGTCGAGCTGGAATATCTGCTTGGTGGTCACGCCATTGGCGTTCCAGACCAGCCAGGTCTCGACCGTGGTGGCGGCGCATTGCAGGTCGCCGCTGGCGATGGCGAGCGGCCGGCTGGCTTGCGGCACCTTCTTCAAGGTGACGTCGAGGCCGTGCTTTTCGAAGATGCCGGCCTGCTTGGCGAGCGTCAGCGGCGCAAAGCCGGTCCATCCACTGATGCCGATGCTGACCGATGTGGCGGCCATCGCCGGCGCGGACAATCCGACGGCAAGCGTCAAGCTTGCGGCAAGAATTCCGATCCTGTTCATGTCGGTTCCCCTTTTATGTGTTCGGATGGGGAATTGTGTCACAGACGCCCGCAGGCTTGTCAATGAAGCAGATGCTGCACTGCGGTATGTCACCATCGACAGCAAACTCCGCCATCAGCGGCTGTTGTACATCCAGCTGCGGTCGCGCCACATTTTTTCGCCGACCAGGCAGTCGGTGACGGGGATGTCCTGTGCCAGCACCAATGGCGGATGCGCCGCCCCTTCCGCCGCTCGCTGCGGCGAGGCCGGACCGGCAAGCTCCAGCACCAGCTTGCGGCGGATGGCCTCCGGAAACTGCGTCCAGTCATTGACCGGGATCATGAAGGAGCCCGGCCCGCCGATGACGCAGTCGCTGTAGTAGCGGTCGAGATTGTTGACATCGTAAGCGCTGCTGAACCCGCCCCTGGTCATCAGCGGCAGGCCGTTGACGGTGATGCCTTGCTTGATCACGGCGTCGCGGGTGATATCGACAGGTGCGCCCTGGTTGTTGGGGCCGTCACCCGAAATGTCGATCACCCGCTTGACGCCCTGGAAGCCGCTTTCAGCAAAGAGATCGCTGGCGAATTCCAGCGCGCCGGAGATCGAGGTGCGCCTGGCACTGGCCGGCGGATGAGCGGAAAGCTGCGCTGCCAGCCGCTCGGCGTCGGCACGATTGGCGATCACCGTCCACGGCACGACGACCTGCTGCCAGGTCGCGCCAGCCCATTCGACATAGGTGACGGCAATCTTGCCATGAGCGCCTTCGCCGATTGCCTGCAGGACATCGTCATGCGTCAGCGCCGCCGCATAGCCATGACGCTGGATTTCGAGCTCGTCCGGCGACATGGACAGCGAAACGTCGACTGCCAGCACCAGTTCGACGTCGACCGGCTCGGCGGCGCGGGAGTTTGCAGTCAGCCATAGCACCGACGCCAGCGCGGCGGCACCCGAGACGAGATGTCTTGCACGGGCAAAACCAGACATGCCGCACGGTAAGCGAAAATCGCCGATCGACAAAGAGAAAAGCCTGGTGGAGAGCCGGGCTCATTCGGTCACATTTTTGCGAACCGCCGGAAAACGAATTTCATTTGTGGATGCGGTGCCCGCCCCGTCCCCGCCACTCCACGGCCTTCTCGACATCCGTCTCGGAGGATGGGTCCGGCTTCGGTTTTCTAGCACCGACCCCGCGCGCTGCCCTCCAGTTCGGCTTGAATGACGGCGGAAGCCACAACAGAATACCTGCAACCGCGGCAGGCAAGATGATCGCAAAACGCAGAATTGAAAGTACGATGCCGCAGATGCCGACGATCTGCGCGGCCCGGCGGACGCCGAAGCGTCTCAGGAACAAATGTCTTGCAATCACGCCGCCATCCAGATCGTAGGCGGGCAGGATGTTGAGAACGATAAGTGACACGTTCAACAATGCGCCAATCCAAAGCGTCCATTCCAGAGGACCGGCCGACCTTGACGGCAGCCACCCGAATGGCGTTTCGGGCGCAACTGGGATGAGTTCTCCAAAAACCAGATAAAAGGCCGCATCGAAAAACGCGGCGAGCGCGACGTTCGCCAGGGGACCCGCTATCGCAATCCGCGCCCAGGCAGGCGATGGCGCTGCGGCGCGTTTGAAACGCGTGAGCCCGCCGAAGAGATATAATTCTATCCTGTCGGTGGCGACGCCTTGTCGGCGTCCGATCCAGGCGTGTGCCAGTTCGTGCAGAAATATCGACGCAAACAGAAGCGCTGCAAAGATAGAGGTATGGATCAGTGCATCCTTGGGTCGGCTCGCCCACTCGTTCAGGAAGGGCAGCACAATGGGAATTGCGAAGGTCCAGCTGACGCGAACCGGGATATTCCGGTTCAGCTGAAACACTAGCGCATCGTTTTTTCTGTCCCAGCCGATCCGCCGCAAAGGCACCCCCCAATCGCAGCGCGACGGTAAGCGAGAATCATCGCTCCACAAAGCGAAAAGCCCGACGATGAATCGGGCTTCTGCATTCAGGTCCTGCTGGCACTGCTCTGCTTGCCTGTGTGGAGAATCGGCAGGCAAGCAACGCTTAGCTGCGCGGATTGAGGTTCTCCGGGTCGTAGAGCGGCCTGTAGCCGACGGCGGCCACTTCGACCGGGTACTTCTCGCCGAAATATTCGACGCTCAGCTTGCGGCCCTCCTGGCAATACGCCCAGGGCAGGTAGGCGAGCGCGATGTTCTTGCCGAGGGTCGGACCATAGGCCACCGAGGTCGTGAAGGAGCGGCGGCCGAGCTCGTCGACGAGCGTCTCACCGGTTTGCGGGTCCACCACCGGCATCGTGCCGACCGGATAGCGGGGAACACCATTCGAATCTGTATTGTCCGTCATGATAAGCGTGCAAAGCATGGCCGGCTGATGCACCCGGGCGCGATATTCCAGATGCTTTGCCTTGCCGCAGAAATCGGCCTCCTTGACTTTCGGACGGGCAAGGTCGGCTTCCAGCAGATTGTATTCGGTCAAGAGGTCCGCATTCTGCAGGCGCAGGCTCTTCTCCATGCGGCGGCTGTTGGCATAGGTCTCGACGCCAAAGGCCATCACGCCGGTCGACCGCAGCGCGTCCCAGACAGCCAGGCCGTCCTCGTAGCGCATATGCAGTTCCCAGCCTTGCTCGCCGACATAGGAGATGCGGAAGGCGGTCACGTCCTTGCCGGCGATCCTGACGGGCTTGATCGCGGCAAAGGGAAAATTCTCAGACGTCAGTCCGTCGCGGTTTTCCACGACCTCGCCCAATGTTGCCCGCGCGTTCGGACCCCAGATGCCGACGGTCACATATTTCTCGGTCACATCGGTGACGGTAACGTCGAAGCCTTTGTCCTCTGCCGTCCGGCGCATGTACTGGAAGTCGCGCGGCCCGGCATCAGCGCCGTCGATGACGCGGCAGCGGTCGGCCATGCGGATGACGGTCAGGTCGGCGCGCACCATGCCTTCCTCGTCGAGGAAATGGGTATAGATGCCCTTGCCGATATTGCCGTCACCGCCGATCTTTGCCGCGCACAGCCATTCCATCAGCGCGACATGGTCCGGGCCTTCCACGTCGTACATGGCGAAATGCGACAGGTTGACGATGCCGCAATCCTCGCTCATCGCGAGATGCTCGGCGTTCGAGACGCGCCAGAAGTGGCGGTTATCCCATTCGTTTTGGCGCACCGGCACCCGGTTGCCGTATTTCTCGAGCAGATGCTCGTTGGCGGCGTAGCCGTGGGCGCGCTCCCAGCCGCCGAGCTCCATGAAATAACCGCCGAGTTCCTTTTCGCGCTCCCAGAAGGGCGAGCGGCGGACATTGCGGGCCTTGGAGAAGGGCTCGCGCGGATGCACCGCCGGGTTGTAGACCTTCATCGCCGTTTCGGTGCAGCGGTCCCAGATGAACTGTTCTTTCGTCTGGTGCGGATAGAAGCGCGAATAGTCGATGGCGTGGTGGTCGATCGCCGTGCGGCCGTCCGTCATCCAGTCGGCGATGAGCTTGCCCATGCCGGGGCCGTCCTTGACCCAGATGGCCACGGTATACCAGAGGCCCCTGACCTTCTGGCTTTCGCCCATCGAGGGGCCGCCGTCCGCCGTCACCTGCAATAGGCCGTTGAAGGAATGGCTCTCATTGTAGCCCAGCTCGCCCAGGATCGGCGTCAGTTCCATGGCGCGCTCGAGCGGCGCCAGGATTTGTTCCATGTCGAGATCGCGTTGCGACGGCGAAAGCCGTGCCTGGTTTTTCTCGAGAATATCGCGCGGATGGCAAAGGCGCGGATTGGTCTCTTCGTAATAACCCCATTCGATCTGCCCGCCTTCGGCGGTCTTGGGGTCGCCGGTATCGCGCATGTAAGCCGAGTTGCCCTGGTCGCGCAGCAGCGGCCAGCCGATCTCTTTGCCGGTGCCGGCGAACTCGGTGTACGGCCCGAAGAAGGTAAGCGGATGGTCAATCGGCATGACTGGCAGGTCCTCGCCCGCCATTTCCGCGATCAGCCGTCCCCAGATGCCGGTGCAGACCACGACATAGTCGGCCTCGATGGTGCCGCGGTCGGTCACCACGCCCTTGATGCGGCCGTTCTCGATGACGAGCGACCTGGCCGACGTATTGGCAAACGCCCTGAGTTTGCCGGAAGCTTCCGCCTGGTCGACAAGCTTGCCGGCGACGGTCTGCGAGCGCGGGATGACGAGGCCGGCGTCGGGGTCCCACAGGCCGCCCTGTACCATCTGTTCTTCGATCAGCGGGAATTTTTCCTTGATCTCGGCGGGATCGATCAGGCGGGCGCGTGTGCCGAAGGCCTTCGCCGAGGCGATCTTGCGCTTGATCTCCGCCATGCGGGCGTCGTCGCCGACGCGGGCAACCTCGAGGCCGCCGATGCGCGCATAGTGACCCATCTTTTCGTAGAAATCGATGGAGTAGAGCGTCGTCCAGCACGACAGGAAGTCATGGCTGGTCGTGTAGCAGAAATCGGAAGCGTGTGCCGTCGAGCCGATATCGGTCGGGATGCCCGATTTGTCGATGCCGACAATATCGTCCCATCCGCGCTCGATCAGGTGATGGGCGACCGATGCGCCGACGATGCCGCCCAGCCCGACGATGACGACCTTCGCCTTTTCCGGAAACCCTGCCATTGCCCGCGACTCCAAGATGCTATTGCGAGCAGACTATAGGGCGGCGCGGCGCCGCGCTTGCAGCCTGTTTGCGACATCGCCAAAAAAGCCCGCGCCACCAGCCCGTCGAATGCAGTTAGACCTACGCCTTCGCCCTGCTCGGTATGAAGGCGCTGCTAGAGCCCGTCCTGCGCAGCTTCGAAGAAAAGTGCATACCTTCATCGCCGATTACCGGAAGCAAATAAAAGGCCGGGCGTTTGCCCGGCCTTCAAAAATCAGGCGTCGACTTTACTTGATGCGCGCGACGCCGCCCGAGATCTCAATCGTCTCCGAACCGGTCAGCGCCTCGAGGTCGCCATTCGGCAAGGTAACAAAACAGCCGCTCGGGCAAAATTCCACGGTTTCGCCAGCGGCCAGCGCCAGCTCGGTCTTGCCGCCGCCTTCCGTCACGATCAGCGTGCGGGTCTCGGCGTCCTTGTTGACCGCGCTGGCGGCATGGGCCGAACCGCCCACGGCCAGAAAAGCGACGGCGGCGACGAGAGACTTCCACATTTTGTAGTATCGGTGTTGCCACCGCCTCTGTTGCATTTCGCAAGGCATTCTCGCCGTTTGCAGGTGAGCTTATATGCAATGCAAGCTGAACGGCAACTGAATGCCGCATTCATGCCGCAATTGGTTTCCGAAGGCTTGAAGGCAAGCTCCAAACAGCTAGTCAGGATCGGGCTTCCGCACCTTGCGTGCTGATTTGGCGAGACGTTTCGCCTCGACCGCCGCCAAGGCTTTTGCTTGTTCCCGCTCGGCGAATTCGACTTCGATCTTGTCGTCGTCGATCGGCCACGCTTCGTGCTTCTTGGTCTCGACGACGGCGCGCGGCGTCGACGGAATTTCGATATGCTGGTCGGCGAACACATCGAAGATTGCAAAGCGGATGTCGTTCTGGACGATATTGCCACTAAGAACGTCTGCCAGGAACACGCGAATCTCGAATTCGAGCGCGGCCGGGCCGAAATTGGAAAACAGCACGAAGGGTTCGGGGTTTTTCAGCACCAGCGGATGACTGCGCGCGATCTCCAACAGGACGCCATGCACGTGCTTGATGTCGCTGCCATAGGCAACGCCGACCTTGATATCGATGCGGCCGAGCTTGTTGCGGTGTGTCCAGTTGCCGACCGCATTGTTGATCAGGTTTGAATTGGGCAGGATCACCGACTGCCGCTGGAACGTTTCGATCTCGGTGGCGCGCACGCTGATCTTCTTGACGGTGCCGCTGATGTCACCGGCAACGATCCAGTCGCCGACCTTGAACGGCCGCTCGGCCAAAAGGATCAGGCCCGAGACGAAGTTGGAGACGACATTCTGCAGGCCGAAACCGATGCCGAGAGACAGGGCGCCTGCGACCAACGCGAGATTGGAGAGGTCGATACCGGCCGCCGAGATGCCGACCAGTGCCGCGACCGCGACGCCGGCATAGCCGACCGCCAGCCGGATCGAATTGCGCACACCGGTGTCGACCCGGCCGCGCGCCATCACCGAACCGTCGAGCCAGCCCTGGAACCAGCGCGTCAGGAAATAGCCGATGATGAAGACGACGACGCCGGTGAGGATGCCGGTGACCGAGATCGTCACCGAGCCGATGGTGAGGCCCGTCGCCAGCTTGTAGGCCCAGGCCTGGATGTCGCCGGGCTGGAAGCCCCACATCAACAGGATCAGCGGCAGGAACACCAGCACGATCATGATGTTTATGGCGGCGCTGACGACAAGCCCGAGCTGGTCGAGCGCGGTCTCTTCGTAGCTTGAATTGGCCGCTAGCCAGCGCCCGATTGAAGTGTTGGCGAAACCACCTTCCATGCCGATCGCCCGCGCCGACAGGAAGCCGATATAGGCGGTGACCAGGATAGTGCCGGTAACCACGACCTGCACCGAGACGAAAATAGCAAGGCCGATAAAGCCGAGCAGCGCCGACGCTATGGTGAATAGCCCTAGCGCGACGGCGGTGTAGCGCAGCCATGCCGGCCACGGGCGCCAGCTCCCGTCGGCAGCCTTGAACGGCTTCAGCAGCCCCATCAGGATCAGGATGACGCCGACGCTGATGGTGGCGACAAAGCTTCTGGCGATGGTCAGCGATAGCGGCGAGCCCATCTTGTCGTTGACGACCGACAGGAAATAATTGATGCCGATGGCGACGGCCATGGCAGTCGTCAGCCGCACCAGCCAGCGCGCCGGGCCGGTTTCGACAGGGATCAGACGCCAGTTCGGCAATCGCGGTTCCAGCGCCGCATTGGTCAGCCGGTTGACGCAGAACACCACCGCGATAACGGCAACCAGCGAATTCAGGAAGATGCCGATGTCGCCGCGCAAGACATTGTAATAATTGAAGAAGAAGACCGTCGAGATAAGGAAGGCGCCAACCGCCAGCGACGGCAGCAATGTCGACCAGAACGCCACCGACAGGCGGCTGAGATAGGATGGATCTTCGACGGAAGGATCGGCTTCGAAGACGCGGCCGAACAGGCGCCGCCCGCCGACAAAAAGCACAGCGGCCAGCGCAAGCGCCATCAACGTCGCGGCAAGAATTGCCTGGAACTTGAACTTGAAGGCGAAGCTCAGCCAGGACGACACCGCCTTGTAGAAACTGGTAAATTCGTCGTTGGCGTCGGAAATGACCTCCGGGCTCAATGCATCGGACAGCACGTAGCGCTTGGTGAGCTGATTGCGGAACAGCTCGCTGCGCATGTTGCCGATCTTCTCGATCAGCCCGCTGATGCGGATCGACAGGTTCTGCGCGCTGGCAATGACGGCGTTAATCTCGGCTTTTTCGGAAGCCAGCGCCTGGCGTTCACCGGTCACGATGTCGGGCTCGGCCGGCTGGCCCGCGGCCGGCGGAGGTCCCAGCGTCTCGATCCGATCGTTGATATCGCCGAGACGCGAGCGGAACGCCAGCGCGCTGGTGAGCGCCGCCCGCGACAGATCCTCCAATTGCAGGCGGATTTCCACCAGGGTGGCATCGTCTTGGCCGTCCTGCTGTATCTTCTTCTCGAGATCGTCGGTTTTGGCCGTCAGGCTCTGGATGACCTTCTGCTGGTCTGTGACCAGCCCGGCGGCACCCTGCCCGAGCGCCTGCGCCATCGCGTCGAACGACGGCGGCGCCGAGACAACAAGTGCAGCGATCAGGACCAGGCGGAGTAAACGAAAGAACATGATTTTTTTGGCGACTCGCGGGCGGCAGAGGCAGTTTTGAAGCACGTCCTTGATAAAGACGCTCATATCACGGGGCAAGTCATGCCAGGCGGCTCGTTTTCGAAGTCCGCCAATCGAAGTCGGCCAATCCAGTCGAAGTCGGCCAATCCAGTCGAAGTCGGCCAATCCGGTCGAAGTCGGGGAGTCGAAAAGCGATGGCGCAATCTTGGCTTTGCGTTGGCGGCCTGCTCTATAGTCTGCCGCAAAGCCTGAAATGGATGACAATAAGAATGGCGGAATATTCGGCCTTTTCGCTTCTCAAGAACGCGCTGACCGGAAACAAGGACTGGAAGCCGGCCTGGCGCAAGCCCGACCCGAAGGCGTCCTACGACGTGATCGTCATCGGCGGCGGCGGCCATGGCCTGTCGACCGCTTACTATCTCGCCAAGGAGCACGGCATCACCAATGTCGCGGTGCTGGAGAAGGGCTGGCTCGGTTCCGGCAATGTCGGCCGCAACACCACGGCGGTCCGTTCCAACTATCTCTTGCCGGCCAACACGCGCTTTTACGAGCATTCGATGAAGCTGTGGGAGAACCTGGCCCATGACCTCAACTACAACGTAATGTTCTCGCAGCGCGGCTGCCTGAACCTCGCCCACACACCTGCTCAGCTCGACGACTATGCCCGGCGCGGCAACGCCATGCGCCATCTCGGCGTTGACGCCGAACTGATGACCACGGCCGAAATCGCGCGCCTGGTGCCGGCGCTCGACGTCTCAGCCACGGCGCGTTTCCCGATCGTCGGTGGCCTGATGCAGCGGCGCGCCGGCACCGCCCGCCACGACGCCGTCGCGTGGGGCTATGCGCGCGGCGCAGATCGCCGCGGCGTCGACATCATCGAAAATTGCGAGGTCACCGGCTTCCTGCGCGACGGCGACCGCATCACCGGCGTCACGACAACGCGCGGCGAAATCCGCGCAAAAAAGGTAGCGGTCGCGGTTGCCGGCAGCACCGGGCGGGTCATGCGGCTTGCCGGCATCGAGACGATGCCGATCGAGAGCCATGTGCTGCAGGCCTTCGTCACGGAATCGCTAAAGCCGTTCATCGATACGGTCCTGACCTTCGGCATGGGCCATTTCTATATGTCGCAATCGGACAAGGGCGGCCTTGTCTATGGCGGCGATCTCGACGGCTACAACAGCTACGCCCAACGCGGCAGCCTGCCGATCGTCGATGAGGTGATGAGCGAGATGCTGGCGCTGTTCCCTGGGCTGGCCCGTGTCCGCATGCTGCGCTCATGGGGCGGCGTCTGCGACATGTCGATGGACGGCTCGCCAATCATCACCACCGGTCCGCTGCCGGGCATGTATCTCAACTGCGGCTGGTGCTATGGCGGCTTCAAGGCGACGCCGGCTTCCGGCTGGTGCTTTGCCTGGACCATTGCCAAGGACGAGCCGCACGGTCTCAACGCGGCCTTCACGCTCGACCGCTTCTACCGTGGCCTGGTGATCGACGACAAGGGCCAGGGCGCCACGCCCCGGCTGCATTAGGTTAGAGATCCATGCTCATCACCTGCCCCTATTGCGGCCCGCGCGACGTGATCGAATTCACCTATCAGGGCGACGGCAATCGCCAGCGCCCACAGCCCGCCTCGCAGAACCTCGACGCCTGGAACGCCTATGTCTACGACCGACTCAACCCGGCCGGCGACCACAATGAGATCTGGCAGCATTCCGGCGGCTGCCGCGCCCATCTCAGAGTCGTGCGCAACACGCTGACGCACGAGATCTCCAGCACCGCGTTCGCGCGCGGCGACCACAACTCGGTTGCGCGGCACCGGGCCGAGGACAAGCCATGAGCCCGCGCCGTACCGAGGCCGGCGGCCGCATCGACCGGCTGCGGACCATCCGTTTCACCTTCGACGGCGCCCTCTATACCGGCCATGCCGGCGACACGCTGGCTTCGGCGCTGCTGGCCAACGGCGTCACCCTGTTTGGGCGTTCGTTCAAATATCACCGCCCGCGCGGCGTGCTGACCGCCAGCGTCGAGGAACCGAACGCGCTGGTCACAGTGTTGAGGGGCGAGATTCGCGAGCCGAACATCCCCGCCACAATGGTCGAGATTTATGACGGACTGGCCGCAATCAGCCAGAACCGCTTCCCTTCGCTTGCCTGGGACGTCAGTGCCGTGAACCAGCTCGGCGGCAAGCTTTTGTCGGCCGGCTTCTACTACAAGACCTTCATGGGACCAGTGATCGGTCCGCTGAAGGGCACTCGCTTCTGGATGTTCTGTGAGCATTTCATCCGCCGTGCCGCCGGCCTGGGCAAGGCAGGCACGGCTCCCGATACGGCGCGCTACGAACGCATGAACGCGTTTTGCGATGTGCTGGTAGTCGGCTCCGGCCCGGCGGGGCTGATGGCCGCCAGGGCGGCTGCCGATCAGGGTGCACGCGTCATCCTGGCCGAGCTCGAGCCGCATTTCGGCGGCTCGGCCAATTGGTCGGGCGAGACGATCGATGGCATGCCGGCCGCCGACTGGGCGGCGCGCGCCGCTGGCCAGCTCGAAGGCCGTGACAATGTCCGCCTGCTGCCGCGCACCACCGTCTGGGGCTATTATGACGGCAACACGCTTGCCGCGCTCGAACGTGTCACCGACCACAAGGAAACGCCCGGCAAGGGCGAATCGCGCCATCGCTACTGGACGATCCGCGCCAAGTCGGTGGTGCTGGCCACCGGATCCCTGGAGCGTCCGCTGGTCTTTCCAGGCAATGATCGGCCAGGCGTAATGCTGGCGCATGCTGCCGAGCGTTATGCCATTGAATATGGCGTGCTGCCCGGCGACAGGATCGGGCTGTTCACCAACAATGACAGCGCCTATCGCGCGGCCCTGGCGCTGAAGAAGGCCGGCGCCGTAGTCGTCGCCATCATCGACGTGCGCCCTGAGCTTTCGAGCGAAATGCGCAAGCTGGCCGGCGAGACCGAGGCCGAGATCCTTTCTGGCCACGCGGTGATCGCCACCGAGGGCGGCAAGGCGCTTTCCGGCTTCAAGGTGCAGCGCTTCGACATGGTCAACGGCGCGCTTTCCGGCGATGCGCGCAGCATCCACGCCGATTGCCTATTGATGTCGGGCGGCTGGTCGCCGACCATTCATCTGGCCAGCCAGGCTGGAGCCAAAGCGGAATGGAACGAAGCATTGCAAGCGTTCCTGCCGCCCAAGCCGACGACATGGCAATGGATCGGCGCCGGCGCCTTCACCGGCAGTTTCTCCACCGCCGAGGCGATCGCCGAAGGTCGCGCCGCCGGTCTTTCCGCTGCGGGCGCAACCGCCACGCCGGCGGCCTTGCCTGCCGTCGAGGCAGCACCTGGCGATCCCGATCCGGCGCCGGTGTTCGAGATCAAGGCCGAAGGAAAAAGCTTCGTCGACTTCCAGCATGACGTGACGGCGGATGACGTGCGGCTGGCGCATCGCGAAGGCTTCGTCTCGGTCGAGCATCTGAAGCGCTACACCACGCTCGGCATGGCAACCGACCAGGGCAAGAGCTCCAACATACCCGGCCTCGCCATCATGGCCGAGGCGCTCGGCAAGCCGATCCCGCAGGTCGGCACGACGCGCTTTCGCCCGCCCTTTTCGGCGGTGTCGATCGGCTCGCTAGCCGCCGAACGCTTCGGCGATCTGAAGCCCGAGCGGCTGACGCCGATGCATGACTGGCACGTCGCCAACGGCGCCACCATGTATTCCGCCGGCCTGTGGTATCGGCCGATGATCTACGGCCATCCCGGCGAGACGATCGAGCAGGCCTATGTGCGCGAAGCGAGAGCCACGCGCGAGAGCGCCGGCATCGTCGATGTCTCGACATTGGGCAAGATCGCGGTGCAAGGCCCCGACGCGGCGGAATTCCTCGACCGCGTATACACCAACATGTTTTCGACGCTGGCCGTCGGCAAGGCGCGCTACGGGCTGATGCTGCGCGAGGACGGTCTCGCCTTTGACGACGGCACCACGTGGCGCCTCGGCGAGCAGGATTTCCTGATGACCACCACCACCGCCAATGCCGGCAAGGTGATGCAGCATCTGGAATATTTCCTCGACGTGATCTGGCCGGCGCTGAAGGTCCACGTCACCTCGGTGACCGACCAATGGGCCGGTGCCGCCATCGGCGGGCCGAAGGCAAGGCAGATACTGGCTGCTTGCGTCAGCGGCACTGCCGTCGACAATGCCGCCCTGCCCTTCATGGGCATCGTCCACGGCGAAATCGCCGGCGTGCCGGTGATGATCTGCCGGCTGTCCTTCTCCGGCGAAATGGCCTTCGAGGTCTATTCCGGCGCCGGCTACGGCACCCATGTCTGGGAGGCGCTGATCGAAGCCGGCAAGCCGTTCGGGCTGGTGACCTACGGGCTGGAGGCGCTGGGCACCATGCGCATCGAGAAAGGCCACGTCACCGGTGCCGAGATCGACGGCCGTACCACGGCACGCGACCTGCATCTCGACTGGATGCTGTCGAAGAAGAAGCCGTTCATCGGCTCGGCGATGATGGACCGCGAGGGGCTGATCGCGCCCGACCGCCTGGAACTCGTCGGTATTGTTTCGCTCGACAACCAGCCGCTCAACGGCGGCGCGCACATCGTCGAGGAGCTTGACGAAGCCAATCCGCACGGCTCGCTTGGCCACATCACCGCCTGCTGCTATTCGCCGGCGCTGGGCAAATATATCGCGCTTGCCCTGGTCAAGGGCGGCAAGGCGCGGCGAGGCTCACGCGCTTATGTCTCGGACCCGCTGCGCAACCGGTTCGGGCCGGTCGAGATCGTCTCCAACCATTTCTTCGATCCGGACGGGAGCCGCATGCATGGTTGAGCGCCAATCACCACTTGAGCCGGTGCTGCATCCAGGCTCGCATGGCAATTTCGAGCACGGTGTCGAAATCATCCTCTCCGAAACCAGGCCGGGTTCGATCCTGCAGCTCGCCGCCTGGCCCGGCGAGGAGAAGAAGTTGATGGCCGGCATCCATACGGTCACCGGCCTGGCTTTGCCCGACGGCGCCGGTGGCGGTGTGACGAACGGCGCCAGGTCGGTGTTCGGCTTTGCGCCGGGAAAGTTCACTGTGGTCGATGAAGCCGAGGGATTGGCGCCGGCCTTTGCCGATGTCGTCACTTCGGCCATCGGTACGGTGACCGACCTTTCGCACGGCCGCACCGCGATCCGTATCGCCGGGCCGAAGGCCGAGTGGGTGCTGGCGAAATTCTTCGCCATCGACTTCGCGCTGCCTGCCTTCCCGATCGGCGCCGGCCGCTCGACCATGCATCACGACATCTTCGCGCAGATCCAGCGCACCGGCGCCGATCAGTTCGACATCTATGTGTTCCGCTCGTTTGCCCGCTCGTTCTGGAAAGCGCTCTGCCATGCGAGCGAGGAAGTCGGCTACGAAGTGCAGTAGAGCCGGACGGCGCTTCACGTCACTCCGCGAACGTCACCCACTCTTCCAGCGGCGCGCGGTCGGTGCGGAAGGCATTTTCGGGCTTGGACGTATCCTCATGGCCGAGCGCCATGCCGCAGACGACGATCTCCTCGTCGGGAATGTTGAGCACCGGCCTGATCTGCCGGTGATAGGGCGCGAAGGCGGCTTGCGGACAGGTGTGCAGGCCCCTGCCCCGCGCGGCGACCATGATGTTTTGCAGGAACATGCCGTAGTCGATCCACGACCCCTTGTTCAGCCGCCGGTCGACGGTGAAGATCATGCCGACCGGCGCGTCGAAGAAGACGAAGTTGCGGTCGTGCTGCGCACGCATCCTGTCGACCTCGCGCCGGCCGATGCCGAGCACGCCGTAGAGGCCGAAGCCGTTGGCCCGCCGTCGCGTCAGATAGGGTTCGAAGAACTGGTCGGGATAGTAGCGGTACTCGTCCCACTCGGCCTTTTCGGCGCGGATGCCCGAGCTGAGGATGGCGTCGGTGATGCGCTGCTTGACCTCGCCCTTGGTCACATAGACTTTCCAGGGTTGCATATTGGTGCCTGAGGGCGCGCGCGCGGCAACGGCGAGAATATCGCGGATGGTCTCGTCGTCGACCATATCGGGCAAGAAGGCGCGTACCGACCGCCGCGAGGTGATCGCGTCATCGACGATCGCCGCCGCAATCCGGGAGTTGTTTTCCAGCATGGGCCGTCCTTTTGCGTATGATCCCGAACCCGATATTCCGGAAGGATCATGCGCCGACTAGAAGTGATGGAGCATCCTTGCGCGTCTTTTTGAACGCCCGATAGCCTACCCGCCTCGACCGGACGCCCCACTCGCCGCTCGTGCGCCGAGCCTTTGCCCGAACCGTCAAAATGGCGCAAGTAAATCTTGTGGTTGCGTGAAAATCCTCTTGATTTTTTCATGAACCCGCCATCAAATGAAATTTACTGGGAATTTTTCACCGAGACAGGGATGGCTTTGCCCTCAACCGCCGCCAGATCGGAACAGGACAGCGGCGAACGGCTGCTGGCCGGCGACATTCGCGCGTTGCGCAAGGCGCGCGGCTTGACGCTTGCTGAAATCGCACTGAAGCTCGGCCGTTCCGTCGGCTGGGTCAGCCAGGTCGAGCGCGGTCTGTCGGTCCCGTCGCTCGGCGATCTCAGGGCCTTCGCCGAATTGTTCGGCGTGCCGGTCAGCCTGTTCTTCAGCCATGACGTGCCTGTCGAGACCGAACGCGGCGTGGTCGTGCGCGCCGGCAGCCGGCGCACGCTTGGCACAAGCGATTCTGGCCTGGTGGAGGAGCTTCTGTCGCCCGATCTCGGCGGTAGCTTCGAGATGCTGCGTTCGGTCTTCGCCCCGGGTGCCGAGATGAAGACCGAGTCGCGCCGGCCGACCGAGGAAGCCGGCTACGTCGCTTCCGGTAGCTTCGATATCGAGATTGCCGGCGTCTGGCACCGGCTTGGCGAAGGCGATTCCTTCCGCTTCGACGGCAAGCCGTTCCGCTGGCGCAATCCTGGAGCCGAGCCGGCTGTCGTCATCTGGGTGGTTTCGCCGCCTGTCTATTGAACGAATGCATGTCGCCCAAAGTGCGTGGCGGTTTTGGGACAACGACATGCATCAAAACAAATAGTCGGAGAAGAACATGGCCGGTTTGCCGACCACGGCACGCGTTGTGATCATCGGAGGCGGTGCCGTCGGCGCCTCCTCGCTCTACCATCTCGCCAAGGCGGGCTGGACCGACTGCGTGCTTCTGGAGAAGAACGAGCTGACTTCCGGCTCGACCTGGCATGCCGCCGGCAACGTGCCGACTTTCTCCTCGTCATGGTCGCTGATGAACATGCAGCGTTATTCGACCGAGCTCTATCGCCGGTTGGCCGACGAGGTCGGCTATCCCATGAACTACCACGTCACCGGCTCGCTCAGGCTGGCCCATAGCGCGGAGCGCATGCAGGAATTCCAGCGCGCCAAGGGCATGGGCCGCTACCAGGGCATGGATATCGACGTGGTCGGGCTCGACGAGATCAAGCGCCGTTACCCCTTCATCGAGACGCATGAGCTGAAAGGCGCGCTCTACGATCCGAATGATGGCGATATCGACCCCGCGCAGCTGACCCAGGCACTGGCCAAGGGCGCGCGCGACATGGGCGCGAAGATCATCCGCTTCTGTCCGGTCACCGGCGTGAGCCGAGACAATCACGAGTGGGTAGTCGAGACGGCGCAAGGCGAGATCCGCTGCGAGATCGTCGTCAACGCCGCCGGCTACCGCGCCGCCGAAGTCGGCAGGATGTTCGGCCGCGAGGTGCCAATGATGGTGATGAGCCATCAATATATCCTGTTCGAGGAAATCCCCGAACTGGCCGCATGGTCGAAGGAACAGGGCAAGAAGCTGCCGCTGCTGCGCGACGTCGATACGTCCTATTATCTGCGCCAGGAAAAGAACGGCATGAATCTCGGCCCCTATGAGCGCAATTGCCGCGCCCACTGGGTCGGCCACAACGACCCAATGCCCGACGACTTTTCGTTCCAGCTGTTTCCCGACGATCTCGACCGGCTGGAACATTACCTGGCCGATGCTGTCGCCCGCGTGCCGATCCTCGGCACCGCCGGCCTGTCCAAGGTCATCAACGGGCCGATCCCCTATGCGCCGGACGGCAACCCGCTGATCGGCCCGATGCCCGGCGTGCCCAACGCCTTCGAGGCCTGCGTCTTCACCTTCGGCATCGCCCAGGGCGGCGGCGCCGGCAAGGTGCTGGCCGAATGGGTGACCGAGGGCCAGACCGAATGGGACATGTGGTCGTGCGATCCGCGCCGTTTCACCGCCTTTGCCTCGGCCCCGGATTATTGCGTCGCCAAGGGCATGGAGATCTATGGCAACGAATATGCCATCCAGTTCCCGCGCCATGCCTGGCCGGCCGGGCGCGACCGCAAGCTGTCGCCGCTCCACGACCGCATCAAGGCACTCGGCGCCCGGTTCGACGCCTATAATGGCTGGGAACGCGCCACCTGGTATGCGAAGCCAGGCGACGACATCTCCGAACAATCCACGCTGACTTTCCGCCGCGACGGGCCGTGGCAGCATCGTGTGCGCGAGGAATGCCTCGCCGTCCGCGATGCCGCCGGCATTCTGGACCTGCCGGGGTTTTCCCGTTTCAATCTCGACGGTCCGGGTGCCGCCGAATGGCTGAGCCTCCAGGTGACAGGCCTGGTTCCGAAACCCGGCCGCATCGGCCTCGTCTATTTTGCCGACGACAAGGGCCGCATCGTCACCGAAATGTCGGTGGTCCGCCACGACGAGAACCTGATGACGCTGATCACCGCCGCTGTGGCTCAGTGGCATGATTTCGAATGGCTGAAATCGCGCATCCCGAAGGACGCCACATTCAAGCTGGTCGACCGGACGGAGGAATACTCCACCCAGATCCTCGCCGGCCCCAACTCGCGAAAAATCCTCGCCGAACTCTGCGCGGCCGACCTCACCCTGCCCTGGCTGACGCATCAGGAGACCAGTATCGCCGGACGTTGGGCAAAGCTGGTGCGCGTGTCCTTCGCGGGCGAGCTCGGCTGGGAAATCCACAGCAAGGTCGACGATACCGCAGCCATCTTCGACGCCGTCTGGGCGGCCGGGAAGAGGCATAGACTAAAACCGTTCGGCATGTACGCGCTGGATTCGCTGCGGCTCGAAAAAGGCTACCGAACCTGGAAGGGCGACCTGTCGACCGACTACTCGATCCTGCAGGGCGGGCTGGAGCGCTTCGCCAGATGGGATAAGCCCGACTTCCGCGGCAAGGCGGCGCTGCAGAACGAGAAGCAGCAGGGCATCAAGAAGCGCTTCGTCACGCTGGTTGTCGAAAACCCCGGCGACTGCGATGCGCCCACCATGTCGACGCTGTGGCATGACGGCCGGATCGTCGGCGAGACGACATCCGGCGGTTGGGGTCATCGCATCGACAGGTCGATCGCGCTCGGCATGCTGCGCGCCGACCTCACCGAGCCGGGAACCGCGGTCGAGATCGAGATCTTCGGCGAACATTTTCGGGCGGTCGTGCAGAAGGATGAGCCGTTATGGGATCCAAAGAACGAGAGGCTCAGAGCATGAAGAAAGTGATCCTCACCGATGGCGGCATGGGCCAGGAGCTGGTCCGCCGTAGCAGTTCCGAGCCGACGCCGCTGTGGTCGGCCAGGGTGCTGATCGACGAACCGGATCTGGTGCGCGACCTGCATGCCGAATTCATCCGCGCCGGCGCCCGCGTCATCACCATCAACACCTATTCAGCCACGCCGGAGCGGCTGGCACGCGAAGGCGCGCAAGACCTGTTCAAGCCGCTGCAGAAGCGCGGCATCGAACTGGCAAGGCAAGCCCGCGACCAGGCCGGCGACGCGGCGATCGCCGGCTGCCTGTCGCCGCTGTTCGGCAGCTATGCGCCGGCGCTGACGATATCCTTCCAGGATACGCTCGACATCTATCGCCGTATCGTTGCCGAGCAGGCGGACGGCGTCGATCTGTTTCTGTGCGAAACCATGGCGTCGGCCGAAGAGGCGCGCGCCGCCGTCACCGCGGCGTCGGAAAGCGGCAAGCCGGTATGGGTGTCGTGGACGCTTGCCGACCACGGCACGCCGCGCCTGCGCAGCGGCGAAGCCATTGCGGCGGCGTCGGGCGCTCTTGCCGGCCTGCCCGTCGCGGCCCGGCTGATCAATTGCTGCCGGCCCGAAGCGATCGCTGCAGCGCTGCCCGAACTGATCGCTCTCGGCGGTCCGGTCGGCGCTTATGCCAACGGCTTCACCTCGATTGAGGCGCTCAAGCATGGCGGTACCGTGGAAGTGCTGCACGCCCGCCACGACCTTGATCCGGATGCCTATGCCGGCCAGGCGGTCGGTTGGGTCGAGGCCGGCGCCGGCATCGTCGGCGGCTGCTGCGAAGTCGGACCGGCCCACATCGCCGCGCTGCGCGACCGGCTCGAACAGGCCGGTTATGAAATTTCGGGAGCAGCATAATGCCCAGGCCATCATCGCGCATTTCCGGCATCGTGCCTTCGGGCAAGGATGGCTGGGAGGTTCATTCCGCTGCCTGGGCGCGCAAGCAGGCCGGCGAGGACATCATCATGCTGTCGGTCGGCGACCACGATTTCGACACGCCGAGCGAGACGATCGAAGCCTGCGTGACGGCGGTTCGCGCCAGCAATCACCACTACACCCCGCTTGCCGGCGTTCCGCGCCTGCGCAAGGCGATGGCGGCGGCTTCGACGCTGTGCACCGGCGTTGCGACAAATCCCGACCAGGTCATCGCCACGCCGGGCGGGCAGGCCGCGCTTTACGCGGCCATTCAAGCGGTTCTCGACCAGGGCGACCATGCCATCGTCGTCGCGCCCTATTACGCCACCTATCCCAACACCTTCAGTGCGGCGGGCGCCGAGTTCAGCGTCGTCGAGACCGCCGCCGAGGATGGCTTTCAGCCGCGCGCCGCCGACGTCCGCGCCGCTCTCCGGCCGAACACCCGCGCCATCCTGATCAACACGCCGAACAACCCGACAGGCGCCGTCTATTCGCGAGAGCGCCTGGAAGATCTGGCGCATATCTGCCGCGAGCATGACCTATGGCTGCTGTCGGACGAGGTCTACTGGACGCTGGGTGGTGGCGAGCACGTCTCGCCGCGCTCGCTGCCCGGCATGGCCGAACGCACGCTGGTCGTCAATTCGATGTCCAAGAGCCACGGCATGACCGGCTGGCGCATGGGCTGGCTGACCGGGCCCGAGGAGATGGTCTCGCTGCTGACCGACCTCAATCTGGTGATGACCTACGGCCTGCCGGCCTTCATCAGCCTCGCCTGCGCTGAGGCGCTCGAAAATGGTTACGGCGTCAAGGAGATCGCCGAGCGCTATTCCGCAAGGCGCACCGTCGTCCTCGATGCCATGCGCGGTATGAACAACATCACCGTGCGCGGCTCCGAAGGCGGCATGTACGTCATGCTCGACATATCGGCGATCGAGCCGGACGACGAGAAATTCGCCTGGGCCTTCCTCGACCAGGAGAAGGTCGGCGTCATGCCCGGCTCGAGCTTCGGCGAGGCTGCAGCCGGCCACATCCGCTTCAGCCTCTGCCAGCCTGAGCCGGTACTGATGGAGGCTGCCACGCGCCTGCGCCGCTTCGCCTCCAGCTATGGTCGCGAGGCCGCATGAACGCCCCGCCCACCAAAACCATTCCGACCAAGGCCATTCCTCCCAAAGCGCGGGCGGTCATCATCGGTGGGGGCGTCTCCGGCTGCTCGGTCGCCTATCATCTGGCCAAGCTCGGCTGGACCGACATCGTCCTGCTCGAGCGCAAGCAGCTGACCTCGGGCACGACATGGCACGCCGCCGGCCTGATCGGCCAATTGCGCGGCTCGCAGAACATGACGCGGCTGGCGAAGTACTCGGCCGACCTCTACGTCAAGCTTGAGGCAGAGACCGATGTCGGCACCGGCATGCGCCAGGTCGGATCGATCACCGTGGCGCTGACCGAGGAGCGCAAGCACGAGATCTATCGGCAGGCGTCTCTCGCCCGCGCCTTCGATGTCGATGTGCGCGAGATTTCGCCTGATGAAGTCAAACAGATGTATCCGCATCTCAATGTATCCGATGTGGTCGGCGCCGTGCATCTGCCGCTCGACGGCCAGTGCGATCCGGCCAATATCGCCATGGCGTTGGCCAAGGGCGCGCGCCAGCGCGGTGCAACGATCGTCGAGAACGTCAAGGTGACCAAGGTCCATACCAGGGCCGGCCGCGTCACCGGGGTTTCCTGGGCGCAGGGCGACGAGCAAGGCCTGATCGAGGCCGATATCGTCGTAAACTGCGCCGGCATGTGGGCACGCGAACTTGGCACCCAGAACGGCGTCACCATCCCGTTGCACGCCTGCGAACATTTCTATCTCGTCACCGAGCCGATCCCCGAGCTTTCCCGGTTGCCGGTGCTGCGCGTGCCGGACGAGTGTGCCTACTACAAGGAAGATGCCGGCAAGATGATGCTCGGCGCTTTCGAGCCGGTGGCCAAGCCTTGGGGCATGAACGGCATAAGCGAGGATTTCTGCTTCGACCAGTTGCCGGAGGACATGGACCATTTCGAGCCGATCCTCGAAATGGGCGTCAACCGCATGCCGATGCTGGCCACCGCCGGCATCCACACCTTCTTCAACGGTCCCGAGAGTTTTACGCCCGACGACCGCTACTATCTCGGCGAGGCGCCGGAGCTTTCCGGCTACTGGATGGCGACCGGCTACAATTCGATCGGCATCGTCTCCTCCGGCGGCGCCGGCATGGCGCTGGCGCAATGGATCAATGATGGCGAAGCGCCTTTCGACCTCTGGGAGGTCGACATCCGCCGCGCCCAGCCGTTCCAGAAGAACCGCCGCTATCTCAAGGAGCGCGTCTCCGAAACGCTCGGCCTGCTCTACGCCGATCATTTCCCCTACCGCCAGATGGCAACCTCGCGAAATGTCAGGCGCTCGCCGCTGCACGAACATCTGAAGGCGCGCGGCGCCGTGTTCGGCGAGGTCGCCGGCTGGGAGCGCGCCAACTGGTTCGCTAGACCCGGCCAGGAGCGCGAATACCGCTATTCCTGGAAGCGGCAGAACTGGTTCGACAACCAGCGCGAGGAACATCTTGCGGTCAGGAACGGCGTCGGCCTGTTCGACATGACTTCGTTCGGCAAGATCCGTGTCGAAGGCCGCGACGCCTGCGCCTTCCTGCAAAGGCTCTGCGCCAACGACATGGACGTGACGCCGGGCAAGATCGTCTACACCCAGATGCTCAACCAGCGCGGCGGCATCGAGAGCGACCTCACCGTCTCGCGATTGTCCGAAACCGCCTTCTTCCTCGTCGTGCCCGGCGCCACGCTGCAACGCGACCTGGCCTGGCTGAGAAAACACCTTGCCGACGAGTTCGTCGTCATCATCGATGTGACCGCTGCCGAAGCGGTGCTTTGCCTGATGGGCCCGGATTCGAGAAAGCTGATCCAAAAGCTGAGCCCGAACGATTTCTCCAACGAGAACAACCCGTTCGGGACGTTTCAGGAGATCGAAATCGGCATGGGGCTGGCCCGCGCTCACCGCGTCACCTATGTCGGCGAACTCGGCTGGGAGCTTTATGTCTCGACCGACCAGGCTGCCCATGCCTTCGAGGCGACCGTGGAGGCCGGCACCGACGTCGGCCTGAAGCTATGCGGCCTGCACACACTGGATTCCTGCCGCATCGAAAAGGCCTTCAGGCATTTCGGCCACGACATCACCGACGAGGACAATGTGCTGGAGGCCGGGCTGGGTTTCGCGGTGAAAACGGCCAAGGGCGATTTCCTTGGCCGCGATGCGGTGCTGAAGAAGAAAGAAACCGGCCTGTCACGCCGGCTGGTGCAGTTCCGCCTGAACGACCCCGAGCCCCTGCTCTTCCACAATGAGGCGATCCTGCGCGACGGCACGATCGTCGGCCCGATCACCTCGGGCAATTACGGCCATCATCTCGGCGGCGCAATCGGGCTTGGTTACGTGCCTTGCAAGGGCGAGAGCGAGGCGGACGTGCTGGCGTCGTCCTACGAGATCGAGATCGCCGGCGAGCGCTTTGCCGCCAAGGCCTCGCTCAAGCCGATGTACGATCCAAAATCGGAACGGGTGCGGATGTAACTCTTTTCCTTCTCCCCTTGTGGGAGAAGGTGGCCGAGCGAAGCTCGGTCGGATGAGGGGTGTTGGAAGGATCGCTACCTCAACGGAATTAGCGTTTAGCGGTCCCGTCCCAATCTTCCCACGCCGCGTTTCTTCCAGCACCCCTCATCCGGCTCGGCGCTACGCGCCGATCCACCTTCTCCCACAAGGGGAGAAGGAAAAGTCCCCTCCCGCGTCAGAACGCGTCCATCTTGGCAGCGACCTTCGCGATGAATTTCGTCCGCGTCTCGTTCGTCGACAGGTTCATCGAGTAATGCGCGAGATAGGAGACCGACCCGCCAGGCTTGATGGTGGCGCGCAGCACCCGATTGACCAGCTTGCGCGGCGGGTCGCCCATCAGCATGGCGCGGAACCGGCTGCCGCCATAGGTGGTGACCGCCGCGACCTTGTGAATGTTGTGCAGCGACGGCTGCACCTTGCCGTTGACCAGCTTGAACGACACGCCGGGCAGGAAGACGCGATCGAAAAAGCCTTTCAAAATGGCCGGATAGCCGAAGTTCCACACCGGAAACGACAGCACCAGCGCCTCGGCCCGCAGTAAGCGCTCGACATAGGCTGACGCCGGATCGCCGTCGCTGCGTTCGTCGTGATAGGACAGCCGTTCGGCCCGCGTCAGCCTGGGATCGAAACCCTCCGCATAGAGATCGCAGTCGTCGACGACATGGCCGGCGGCCTTCAGCCGCTCGATGATCGTCCGGTGCAGATCGGCGTTGAAGCTGGTCTCCACAGGATGAGCGTAGAGGACGAAGACGTTCACAGGAGAACATCTCGCAAGTCGGCACCAAGCACCCCCCTCTGCCCTGCCGGGCATCTCCCCCCCAAGTGGGGAGATCGGCTGTCAGTATCGCTTTCGCCAGTTGACGACGTTGGAAGATGGTCGAGACGATGGAACTGCCAATCTCCCCCCTTGAGGAGATGGCCGGCAGGCCAGAGGGGGGTACAGCGCCACTCGCCCGTCATCGTCTCAACCCGCCTTCTCCAGCCCCTTGAACAGGAACGACTTGCCGGAGCGATAATCATAGTCCGGGTTTTCCCAGGCGATCATCTTGCCTGGATTGAGCAGCCCTTGCGGGTCGGTTTCGCGCTTGAAGGCGAGCTGCACCTCGTCGGTGCGCTTCATGCCGCCTTCTTCCAGCGTGTAGCGGTGCGGGTTGAAGATCCAGCAGCCATTGTCCTCGTGGATGCGGATGATCTCGTCGAGCCGCTCCGCCGTGGTGAAGCGGACCAGCGGCAGCCCGGCGATGCCGATGGCGCCGTCGAAGCGGATGAACTCGAGATGCGCCGGCACCTCGTCGCCGAAGCGGTCGACCATCGCCTTGACGTGGCCGAGGTGGTCCGGCGACGGATAGCGGGTCTGCAGATAGGTGATCGTCGGATCGACCCGGATGGCACGCAGCGTCGTGTGGTTCCAGGTCAGCTCATAGGCCGGCGGCAGCCCTTTGAGATCGGCCTCCTTGTCGGCGCGAAAGACGATCTCGCCCTTGCTGCGCGCCGTGAAGGCGAGGAAGGCATCCATCGCATGCGGCGCAATCATCAAGACGACGATGCTTTGGCCGCGCCGGAAAAACCGCTGGTGGCGCTTGAAGTAATCGTAGGGGATGGGTGCTGCGATCGGCGTGATCAGTTTCGCCAATATGCCGTCCTGGATGGCGAGATCGTTGCCGAAGCCAGCCGCATCCATGAAATCGTCGAAGCCGACGATGACGTCGATCCAGTCATAGCTGGCGGTCAGAGGCATCTCGACTTCGGTGATGATGCCGTTGGTGCCGTAGGCGTGCATCACCTTCAGCACGTCCTCGCCGGTGAGCTCCATGACCCGCGGCTCAGCCTCCATCGTCACGGTCCTCAGCCGGATGACGTTGCCGAGGTCGCGCAGTCCGCCCCAGCGGATCGAACCGATGCCGCCGGAGCCGCCGGCGACGAAGCCGCCGATCGATGCGGTGTTGTAGGTCGACGGCGACATGCGGAGCTCCTGGCCGGAATGCGCCCGCGTCGCTCTGTCGATGTCGGCGAGCACGGCGCCGGGGCCGGTGACGACACGGCCCGGCGCGATCATCTTGACCGCGTTCATCTCGGCGAGATTGAGCACCACGCCGCCGGACAGTGGCATCGCCTGCCCGTAATTGCCGGTGCCACTGCCGCGCGGCGTCACCGGGACGCCGTGCCGGTGGCAGGCGGCGAGAATGCGGACGACCTCGTCTTCGGTTTTCGGCGTCACGATCAGGTCACCGGTGACGTGCTCGAGCTGCTGCTTCAGCACCGGGCTGTACCAGTAGAAGTCGCGGCTCTTCTGCTGGACGATGGCCGGATGGTCATCGACCTTGAGGCCGTCCAGGTCGCGCTTGAGCGCCGCAATATCCATCATTCCACCATCAGATCATCGAGTTCGGCATAATCGGGCAGCTGGCGCTCGATCGCATGCCCGTCGCGCACGACGATGCGATCCGATTCGGGCCGCGACAGCAATTCCGTCCAGCTTCGCCCCCTGAAGACGACGAAATCGGCCGGCGCTCCGGCGGCAAGCGTGCCGAAATTATCGAGCCGCATCACCTTGGCCGGCGTTGCGGTGACAGCTTGCGGCCAGTCCGCGACGGGATGGTCGAGATGCAGGACGCGCGTCGCCATGCGATAGACCTCCAGCATGTCGAGATCGCCATAGGCGTAGAACGGGTCGCGCGTATTGTCGGAGGCGACGGCGACGGCAATGCCGCGCGCCTTCATCTCGTGCAGCAGCGTCACCCCGCGCCAGCGCGGCGTTGTCCTGTCGCCTCGCCGGTCCTGCAGATAGAGATTGCACATCGGCAGCGACACCACCGCCAAGCCGGCCTTGGCGACCTTATCCAGCGTGTCGAGCACGTCGAGATCGGGCTGGCGTGCCAGCGAGCAGCAATGGCCGATCAGGATGTTCCCGTCAAAACCGTTCCAAAGGGCGGCTTCGGCGATTTTCTTCAGCGAGATCGCCGAGACATCGTCGGTCTCGTCGGCATGGAAATCGAGGTCGAGGCCATGCTTGATCGCCTGCGCAAACACCTGGTCGAGCAGTTCTTCGAGGTCCGGCACCATATAGGTGACGACGCCGAGCACGCCCTTGGCGGCAGCCACCCGCTTGGCCAGCCTCTCAAACCATTTCCTGTCGCGCACGCCTTCGATGCCGAGCAGGCAGGCCGCCTGCAGCTCGATGCGGCCGCGCCATTTCTCCCGCATCGTCTCGAACACCGGCCAGGAGATCTCTTCCTGCGGCGCGACGCTGTCGAGATGCGTGCGCAGCGCCCTGGTGCCGTGCGCGTAGGCGCAGCGCAGCGAAAAATCCATGCGGCGGGCAACGTCGTCGGCGCTCCAGCGCGCCGCGCGGTCGGCGCCCGTTGCGTTCAGCGCGCCCATGAAGGTGCCGTCCGGGTTGGGCTTTCGAGGCCAGATATGGCCCTTGTCGATATGGGTGTGGCAATCGACGAAGCACGGCAGCACGATGCGGCCGCCGAGATCGAGGGCGTCCGCCGGTGCGTTGGATCGATGCGCCGCAATGCTGGAAATCCTGCCGTCGGCGACCGCGATATCTGCGAGTGCAAAACCGTCGGCGTCGGAAGGAGCGGCAAGGCCGGGCGTCAGGGAGGCGTGAAGCCGAACCTTGGCGAGATGGTAGGAACCAGAAGCTGGTATCAAGGCGTACCCCCCTCTGTCCTGCCCTCTTTACCACTACTTGGCATCTCCCCCTCAAGGGGGGAGATTGGCAGCCTCGCCCATGGCGCTCGTCTTGCAACGTTGGCGATTAGCGAAATCCTGGATAGCATCCAATCTCCCCCCTTGAGGGGGAGATGTCCGGCAGGACAGAGGGGGGTGCTGGCGCTGCCCACCATCACCGCTCCTGCCTCAGCGCGCTCTCGTGCCAGCGCCGCAAAATAAGATGCGAAATCAGCGACAGCACCAGGAAGATCAGGATGCCGGTGAGCGAGATCAGGATCAGCGCCGCGAACAGTCTTGGTGCGTTGAGCCTGTAGCCGGCCTCGATGATGCGCGAGGCGAGGCCGGACGACTGGCCGGTGGCGCCGGCGACGAACTCGGCCACCACCGCGCCGATCAGCGACAGGCCGCCGGCGATCTTCAGCCCGCCGAGGAAATAAGGCATCGCCGCCGGCAGCCGCAGATAGCGCAATTGCTGCCAGCGGGTCGCACCGTTGAGCTTGAACATGTCGCGCAAATTGCGGTCGACGGAATTGAGGCCGAGCGTGGTGTTGGAGAGGATCGGGAAGAAGGCGACGATCCAGGCGCAAAGCAAAAGCTTCGTCGTCTGGTTGTCGACATAGATATTGATCAGCGGAAAGATCGCGACGATCGGCGTCACCTGCAGCACGATGGCGAAGGGAAAGAACGACATCTCCACCCATTTCGACTGAGCGAACAGCACTGCCAGCCCGACACCGCCGACCACGGCGAGAAGCAGGCTCAAGAAGGTGATCCTGAGTGTCACCAGCAGCGAGGAGAACAGCAGCCCGGCATCGTCGTGCAGCGTTTGCAGCACCACGCCGGGGCGCGGCAGGATGTATTTCGGAATGTCGTTCCAGACACAAATGCGGTCCCACAGCCAGATGGCCAGGATCATGATCGCCAGCGGCAGCAGCCATCTGCCGATGCGCTCGAAGCGCTCCTGGCGGACGCGGCGCGCCTCCTCCGGGTCGAGCGCCGGGATCTGTTCTTCAATGGCCGTCATGATGCGGTCCGGCAGTTGAGTTGATGGCGCCGATCAGCACGTCGGATGCCTGGCGGCAGAGCGCGGCATAGTCGGGCGAGGTGCGAAACGCCTCGTCGCGCGGATAGGATGCATCGACGGCAAGCTCGGCAAACACCCGGCCCGGCCGCGCCGCCATGACGACGATCCGGTTGGAGAGGAATACGCTTTCGAAGACGCTGTGGGTGACGAAAACGACGGTAAAACGCTCATCCTGCCATAGCTCGAGAAGGTCGTTGTTGAGCTTGAAGCGGGTGATCTCGTCGAGTGCGGCGAACGGCTCGTCCATCAACAGAATGCGCGGCTTGGTTACCATGGCGCGGGCGATAGAGACGCGCATCTTCATGCCGCCCGACAGTTCGCGCGGCACCGCCTTCTCGAAGCCGGTCAGGTGAACCCGCGCCAGCATCTCCATCACCGCCGGCGCCGCCTTGGCACGCGACACGCCCTTCAGCCGCAGCGGCAGCCAGACATTGTCGAAGACGTCGGCCCAGGGCAGCAGCGTCGGCTCCTGGAAGACGAAGCCGATATTTGAACGGTCGCCGATATTCAACCGCTCGAGGGCGCCGCTGCCGCGCCAGTCGAGCACGCCCGAGGTCGGCGTCGACAGGCCGGCAATCAGCCGCAGCGCCGTCGATTTGCCGCAGCCCGACGGCCCGAGCAGGCTGAGGAAATCGCCTTCCCGGATCGTCAGCTCGACATTGCTGAGCGCGGTGACGCCGTTGGAAAACACCTTGCCGACACCGCGCAGCGCCAACAGCGTCGGCCCTGGTATACTTCCTGGCTGTTGCGCCACTTTCTCCAGCTTCACGGCCTACTTCTTCAGGTCGAGCCCGACGCTCTTGTTGACGAAGGCCAGCGTGTAGGCCTTCTTGATGTCGATGCCCGCCGGCGTGACCTTGGCCTTGACCATCTTGTCGTAGAAACTCTGGATGCGCGCATCGGTCATGGCGCCGATGCCGAGCTTTTCGCTGTCGCCGGAATCGACCACGCCGAACTTCTTCAGCTGCTCGATCGAGAAGGCGATCTGCTCATCCGTCATGTCCGGATTTTCCTTCTTGATCATCTCGTTGGCGGCCTTGTTGTCGCCGTAGAGATAATTGTACCAGCCTTTAGCCGAGCCATCGACGAAGCACTGGACCACCTCGGGCCGCTTGTCGACCGTCTCCTGCATGGTCTCGACCGTCGTTGCATATGTGTCCCAGCCATAGTCGGCCAGCAGGAACTGGTTCGGCGTGAAACCGCCCTGCTTCTGGACGGCGAATGGCTCCGAGGTGACGTAACCCTGCTGGATCGACTTCTTGTTGGCGATGAACGGCGCCGGATTGAAGGTGTAGGGCGCGCGCTTGGCGGCGTCGAAGCCGAGGTCGGTGACCATCCACTGGAAGAAGGTCTGCGCACCTTCATCGCCAAGGATGTACTGCTCGGCGTTCTTCAGGTCTTCCCATTTGTCCAGCCCCTGCCCGGGATGGGACATGATGACCTGCGGGTCCTTCTGGAAGTCGGCCGCCACGACGCGCATCGGTATGCCTTGCTGCACGGCATCGAAGGCCGACAGCAGATTGCCGCCCATGTAAAAATCGATCTTGCCGGCCAGCAGCAGCGGCCGGCCGCTGACCTGTGGGCCGCCCTGCATGATCGTCACGTCGATGCCGCAGGCCGCATAGGTGCCGTCCGCCACGGCCTGGTAGTAACCCCCATGCTCCGGCTCAGCCAGCCAGTTGGTGCCGAAGGTGACTTTTTCGTTCGCTGCCGCGGCAAGCGTGCCTGCGCCAAGCAGCACGATCGCGCCCGCCGAAATCTTGAGTTTTCCGTACATCCACACCACCCTTTGTTCGCTCCGGCGCGTCACGCGCCGGGCTCGACACCATTGTTTCAAGAAGCAAGACACATGCCACCGGCGCGTTGCGCCGGGACCGCCCGCTTGTGCAATGCCCGCCTGAGCAATGGCGGCGCGAAGGCCGGACGGGTCATGCTGTACGAAAGGCATCGTGCCTATTTTTTGATCGCCTGTCCACAATCGCCCTCGTGACATGCACCGCCATCTTGATGCCCGCATCGATCCCGCTTTAGGCTGCCGTGAACGGAGATTGCCATGTTCAAATTTCTCACGCCGAAGTCGATCAAGCCGCCCTTCGCCCGCTACAGCCATGGCGTCGAACTGCCGCCCGGCAAGCGGCTGGTGCTGTGTTCGGGCCAGGTCGCAATCACCCCGGACGACCAGATCCCCGAGGAGGCCGCCGCACAGGCCGAGCTTTGTTTCCGGAACATATCGGCGATTCTCGGCGAGGCCGGGCTCGGCCTGTCCGACATCGTCCGCATCAACACCTATGTCACCGACCGCGCCTTCCTGCGCCCCTATATGGAGGTTCGCGACCGGCTGTTCGCCAGCCCGGCGCCGGCCTCGACGCTGATGATCGTGTCCGGTTTTGCCCGGCCGGAATTCAAGGTCGAGATCGAGGTCATTGCGGCGGGATGATCGACAGCCGATCGTTCCCGCGTTAGGTCTGGGCTTGTCGGTTCAAGAGGCATGACATGACCGCTGCAAAAAAACGCGTATGGTGGGGTGACTACCGGACCACCGAATACGCGACCGTCGATCCTGAGGCGACCATTGCCGTTCTGCCGCTGGCGGCGATCGAGCAGCACGGGCCGCATCTGCCGGTCTCGACCGACACCTCGATCATGAACGGCATGCTCGACACGGTGATCGCGCGCCTGCCCGGCGATCTCGACATCCGCATCCTGCCGGTCCAGGCGGTAGGCAAGTCGAACGAGCATTTGCATGCGCCGGGCACCCTCACTTTGCCGGCGACGACCTTGGTCGAGGCGTGGACCGAACTTGGCCTGTCGGTCGCGCGCGCCGGCGTCCGAAAACTGATTGTCGTCAACTCGCATGGCGGCAATGAGGAGATCATGGGCATCGTCACCCGCGAATTGCGTGTGCGGGCAAAGATGCTGGCGGTAAAGACCAGCTGGCAGCGCTTTGGCCGGCCGGCCGGCATGTACACCGAGCTCGAGGACCGCCACGGCATCCATGGCGGCGACGTCGAGACCTCGCTGATGCTGCACTTCCGGCCCGACCTCGTCGATATGGGGAAGGCCGACAATTTCGTGTCCAAGGTCGCCCGCGCCGAAAAGGAATTTTCGCTGCTGCGCCACACCGGAACGCACGCCTTCGCCTGGATCGCCAGCGATCTCAACCCGAATGGCGTGGTCGGCGACGCCAGCATTGCCACCGCCGAAAAAGGCAGGCTCACCGCCGAACATCAGGCCGACGGCTTCATCGGCCTGCTGAGGGACGTGGGCAAGGCAAAGCTGGCGGATTGGTTGGCGTAGGTGTTTGATCCCACCAGCTCAGGCCTCGCTCACGAGGGGCGATTCCATTCGCGCGCGAGGATCCTCACTTCACCTCTTGAAGCGGCGACACCGTGTAGATTTCGTCCAGTATCTTCACCATCAAGGTGTTGGCGGTCGCCTGGCCGTCGAGCGCGAGAGTCAGGTTGGTCCATATGACCAGGGTGACGTCATTGGCCGGATCGTAGCCCATGAAGGACTGGTAACCGGGCATCTCGCCTTCGTGATAGTAGATTTCGTTAGGCCCGAAGGTCAGCGTTAGGATGCCATAGCCGTATTTTTGCATGGCGGGTTCGCCCGGCTCCGGCGCCTCAGGGCTTGCAAGCCACTGCCGCTGGAAGTCGGCATTGAAGAGCTTGCCCCCGACCAGCGCGCGCATCCAGGTCGCGAGGTCATCCGCGGTGGAGATGACTCCGCCAGCCGCAAAGTAGGCGGACGGGTTCTGCCATGTGTCGTCGTTGGGCTTGAGCGTTCCCGCCCTGGCCGCAGCCTGGAGGTCGTCCGGATAGGGCGCATCAGCCAGGGCGTACGAAGTACTGCCGTAGAGATATCCGTTTGAGTATGGCTCGGGGATGGCGTTCGACGTGCTCGGCGGCAACGCCGTGTTCTTCATGCCGAGCGGCCCGAACAGGCGGTCCCGGAAGATGGTCGAGAGCGGCTTGCCGTCGATCTTCTCGGCAACAAGGCCGAGCAGATAGTAGTTGGTGTTGTTGTACTCGAATTCGGCACCCGGCGCGAAGTCCGGCGGCCGTTTGAACGCCATGCCGAGTACTTCATCAGCGGTCCATACCTTGTAAGGATACTTGTCCAGGCTTTCGGCAAGTTCCGGCGCATTGGTGAAGTTAGGGAGGCCGCTCCGCATTGTTATGAGCTGCCGAATGGTTATCTCGTCGCCGTTGGGAACGCGCTGGACGTATTTCGAGATCAGATCGGCGAAGCTCAGTTTCCCTTCCTGCACCAGTTGCACGATGACAGCGGCGGTCATCGTCTTGGTGTTCGAGGCCGCACGGAAGTGGGTATCGGCGCGCGGCGGGTTCGTGGCACCCAGTTCAGTCGTACCGTAGCCGAAGACGAGGTTGCCCCGCGGAGTCTTGAGCAAAACCATGGCACCGGGCAGCATAAGTTCCTTGGCCAAACCCTCGACAGTGGCTTGGAGCGCTGCCAGGTCGATCGACTTGAGAGCCGGAATGGACGCGGCCATGGCGCTGCCTGTCGCGCAGACCACGCCAACAACGATGGCCAAAATTCTCCCGATCATCATTCGCCCCTTGGCCGTGTCCTAGAACTCCTGCGCACTTTTCCTGGAATTTGTTTTTAGGCTCAGATTTTCAATTCGAACGGCGTGCCTTCGAAAGCATCCGCGCCGCGCCCGATCGCCTGGATCGCTTCGATCATCCGGCCCCTGCGATCGAGCAGTGCGTCGGCAATTGCGATCAGCCGCGGATTGGGTGTCGCCGTGGGCGACAGCGCGCGCAGCGTCTCGGCCAACTCGGCCTCGTCGCGCTTCGGCGCCAGCGCTGCCGCGATGATATAGGCCGAGGCGGTCGAGCGGCTGATGCCGGCATAGCAATGCACCACCAGCGGCCGCGAGCGATCCCATTGGCGGGCGAAATCGAGCAGGTTCAGGACATGCTCCTCGCCCGGCATCGTCATGCCCTCCTGCGCTACCGCAATGTCGTGCATGACCAGATGCAGATGGTTTTCCCTGGTGATCGAGGCCGGGCGCACCACTTCCGTTCCGGCGGCAAGCAGCGATAGCAGCCGCTCGGCGCCGGTCTTCGTTACCGTTTCCTCGACTTTGGACAGCGAACAGACGTGGATCATTGGGTAGTTTCTCCCTTGGCATCATCGTCGCGCCGCGAGGCCTAGCCGGCAAGCGCCGATTCGAGCCGCCGCCATTCTTCGTCGGCTCCCGGTAGGCCGGCGCGCAGCACATCCGGACGATCGGCGAAATGCCGAAGCAGGATGCCGCGCTGGCCGAGCACCGAAAACAGGCCGGCGGCGCCCGCCAGCCTGATATAGCGGAACAACGCGGTGCCACCGGCGACAGGCACGCCGAAGCGGCCGAACAGCGTATCGAGCCGCGCGGCATCCTCGGCCAGACGGCGCCGCATCCCGGCCTGCCAGCCGGTATCGGCAAGCGCCCTTATGCCATATTCGAGCGCCGGCCCGGCAACCGCCCATGGCCCGAATTGCGCCTCCAGCCGCTCGACCGTCAGCGCATCGGCCAGTGCAAAGCCAAGCCGCAGGCCGGCCAGGCCGAAGAATTTGCCGAACGAGCGCAGCACGACGATGCCACCCTGGTCGACGTCGCCGGCCAGGCTTTCGCTGCGCGGACCGACATCCATGAAGGCCTCGTCGACGACCAGCAGCCCGCCTCTGGCGCGCAACTTTGCGGCAAGTCGAAGCAATCTTTCGCGCTCGACGACGCGCCCGTCCGGATTGTTGGGGTTGACGACGACGGCAAGGTCGGCCGCCGCCAAGGCTTCGAAATCCTCGACTTCAGCCGCCGCATGGCCGGCGATCGCCGCTGACCGCCGATGCTCTGCATAAGTCGGCCCGAGCACCAGCGCCGTGCCCGGGCTGACCAGGGAAGCGACGCGCGGCAACAGGATCTGCGTGCCGGGCGCCGCTGCGACATTCGCCGCCGACGGGGCGCCATAGGCGCTTGCCGCGCGTTCAGCCAAGTCGCGGCTGCGCGCTGTTTCCGGCAATCGCGACAGGGCGGTGGCGGGCAAATCGAAAAGCGGGTAGGAGTGCGGATTGATCCCGGTCGAGAGGTCGACGAAAGGCAGCGGCGCGTGAGGGAAAAGCGCCCTCGCCCGGCCAAGGCTTCCGCCGTGGTCCACTGCCGCCGTCACTCCATCAAGAGACTTCATGCCGATCCTGATCACTTTCCTGTCGCTGGCCATCGAACTTGTACTCGGCTACCCGGCCCGGCTCTTCGATGCCATTGGCCATCCCGTCACCTGGTTCGGCAGGCTGATATCCTTTCTCGACCGCAGGCTCAACCGCGCCACTGATTCCGACGCCCACCGTCGCGGCTGGGGCGTCTTCGCGCTGCTGGTGATCGTGCTGGTGCCGGCCGCCCTCGCCCTCTGGCTCGAAACCTTGCTTTGGAGCATTCCCCTCGGCTTGTTGGTCACCGCAATCCTGGCGACGTCGCTGCTGTCGCAGAAGAGCCTGGCCGAGCATGTCGAAGCGGTCGCCGACGCCCTCGACAGCGGCGGACTGGATATGGGCCGCATTGCCGTCTCGCGGATCGTCGGTCGCGACCCGGAAAAGCTCGACAGGGCCGCTGTCTGCCGCGCCGCGATCGAAAGCCTGGCCGAGAATTTCTCCGACGGCGTCGTCGCTCCGGCCTTCTGGCTCGGTATCGGCGGGCTCGCCGGCGGCGTCGCCTACAAGGCCGCCAACACCGCCGATTCGATGATCGGCCATCGCACCCCGCGCCACGAAGCCTTCGGCTGGGCGGCTGCGCGCTTCGACGATTGGATCAATCTGCCGGCGTCGCGGCTGACGGCGCTGCTGATCGTACTCGCCGCTTTTCTGGTCAAGGGCGCCGACGCCAAGGGCGCCTGGCACGCCGTGCGGCGCGATGCGAAAAAACACCGCTCGCCCAATGCCGGCTGGCCGGAAGCAGCGATGGCCGGCGCGCTCGGCCTGGCGCTCGCCGGCCCCCGCTCCTATGACGGCGTCATGGTCGAAGACGCATTGATGGGCGAAGGCGGCCGGCGCGATGATATCGAGAGCACCGACATCCGACGGGCGCTGAAACTCTACCGCGTCGCCGACCTACTGCTGATCGCGCTGTTCGGCGTGGTCGCGGTGGTTGTTATTCTGATGTGAACTTCGCCCGATCTCAGGCGAAACAAAAAACCCACCATGCGGCGGGTCGTTGGAGCCAATTAGCACCATACCGAAATTAGTAGCATAGCTGCCGGCACAAAGCAAGAACAAAATAAGGCTACGCCTCAAATAATCGCGTCAGGTCGCCGCCGCCCCTCACCCTTACCATTCCAGGGGCGAGCCGCTTCGTGCGGCTTTCCCTTCTCCCCTTGTGGGAGAAGGTGGCCGCGAAGCGGCCGGATGAGGGGTATTCCAGCTTGGCACCAACAGCGCCCCGGCCAGCACCCCTCAACCGTCTTGGCGCTGCGCGCCAATCCACCTTCTCCCACAAGGGGAGAAGGAAGAAGAGGCGCCAGCAACACCCCTCAGAACTCAATCCCCTGCTGCGCCTTCACGCCGGCGGAGAAGTGGTGCTTGGTCACGCCCATCTCGGTGACCAGATCGGCAACCTCGACCAATACCGGTTTGGCGTTGCGGCCGGTGACGACGACATGCAGGCCTTCGCGACGCGCCTCCAGCGCCGCGACCACCTTTTCGAGATCGAGGTAGTCGTAGCGCAGCGCGATGTTCAGCTCGTCGAGCACCACGAGGCTGATCGACGGCTCGGCCATCAGCTCCAGCGCTTTCGCCCAGGCAGCCTCGGCCGCCGCGATGTCGCGCTTCAGGTCCTGTGTCTCCCAGGTAAAGCCCTCGCCCATGGCGTGCCAGACGACACGGTCGCCGAAGGCGGCAAAGGCGTCTTTCTCGCCGGTGTGCCATTTGCCCTTGATGAACTGAACGACGCCGACGCGCTTGCCATAGCCGAGCATCCTGAGCGCCAGCCCAAAGGCGGCCGTGGTCTTGCCCTTGCCCGGTCCGGTGTTGACGATCAGCAGCCCCTTCTCGACCGTCTTGGCCGCGACCTCGGCGTCCTGCACCGCCTTGCGCTTGGCCATCTTGGCGCGGTGGCGTTCCTCGTCCTTGGGATCGATAGTATCAGCCATGTCATTTCACCTTGAGCGGCAGCCCCGCCACCATCAAAAGCACGATGTCCGCGACGGCCGCGACGTCCTGGTTCAGCCGGCCGGCGGCGTCGCGAAACCGTCTTGCCAGCGCATTGTCCGGCACGATGCCCTGGCCGACCTCGTTGGACACCACGAACCACGGCCCACGCGGCCGCGACAGCACATCGGCCAGCCTCCGGCATTCGGCCTCGACATCATGGTCGGCCAGCATATGGTTGGTCAGCCACAGCGTCAGGCAGTCGATCAGCACCGGCTGGCCGTCAGGCAGCGCTCCGATCGCGCCGGCAAGGTCGAGCGGCGCATCGATGGTCGTCCAGCCGGCGCCGCGGCGCGAGCGGTGCAGCGCGATGCGCTGGCGCATCTCGTCGTCATAGGCTTGCGCCGTGGCGATATAGCTCCAAGGCGGCGGACAGGCCGTTACCAGGCTCTCGGCATGCGCGCTCTTGCCGGGGCGCGCCCCGCCCCTTGCCAGGGGCCGTGCCCCCGCCGCGCGGGCCGGCAACGCTGGAGCGCAGGGTGGTCGCCGTGGCCGGGGAGCGGGCCCCCACCCCCCCGCCCGCCC